>SKPR01000176.1 GCA_007119455.1 Candidatus Brevefilum sp.
TGCACAAAGGCAGCCCCGGTCGCATGCAAATTCTCAAGATTGAAACCAACTGCCTCAAGCGTCCAGCCCGGTGCACCATCACCCCCCGAAAATCGACTCCAGACATCCTGGTGGGGATCGATAAATAAACGAATCCCGTAATCCGCTGCTTTTACAACGATCCGGGTTAAATAGTCGAGGTAAGCCTGATCATAAATCCCCGGCCCGGCATGTTCGATTGCTTCCCAGGTGATCAAGAAACGTAAGGTCGTCAACCCCCAGTGCTTGAGCCGGGTAAAATGCTCATCCGCTTCATCCAGCGGAAACGGGCGACCGACAAAGCTGATCGTCCGATGGTCAAAAAAACGGTCCAGTTTGTAGGTCGCGCCATCCGGTTCGTAAGGCACTTTGGATGTCCCTGCCACATTGACACCCCGCAACAGCAAACGCCGACCCTGTTCATCAATAAACCAGTGACCCTTTGTTTCCATATTAAATCGTATCGATCCCTTTCAATCGCAGTTTCTGAGTATTTTAATCCACAGCATAATTAACCCGCCCTGTATTCCCCTGGACAAACAAACCCCTATTTTAGTTCAGGTTCCAGTTCCCGCAGATAAATGATTAGCTTGGATAGGGCCTGGTCAACCTCTGATAATTCCTCAAGCTCGAACTTTCGTTTTAAATCGGGCAGTGAATCCTGCCAGGTTTCCAGTAAATCAAGCAAAAGCTGGATATCACCCTGAATTTCATCGGGAACGGGCACTTTACGTGCTGTCTCTGGTTCAGGCATCGGGTGGACGGCTGTCAAATCATGTGCTTGCAGCGCTTCGCGTGCAAATTCAGCCGTGTCTTCATCCCCGGCCAGTCTTAGCAAAGCCTTTTTACCGTCCGGTGTGAGGTAATCCATCGCGGCCAGGCAGCGCGCCACGGCCCTTCTAACCTGCAGGTTCAGATCATCCGACAAAGCCACAAGATCGGGTTGTGCCTCCTGCCCCAGCAATTTCGTCAGGGTAAGGACAGCCTGGGGCCTGACAAAAGGGTTTGGATCGTTATAGGCCATGTCGCGCACATCTTCCACAGACACTTTATCCTGCCATTTCGAGATCGCCGCCAGGGCCGTCTCCCGGACGGTGATGGCGCTGTCTTTGAGCAGGGGCCGTACCAGCGGTAAAGCTGCCTCGTAATCTGCCTTCATCATCATCTCAATCAAGTTGCGCCGCAGCCGGTTGCTCGGGTCAGCAAGCAGGGGTGATAACACCGATGCGGCTTCCTCTGCATTCATCTCAACCAGCGCTTCCACAGCCACACCACGCAGACCGACTTCACGCTCGGCGATTTCAACCAGAAGGGGAATCGCTTCCCTGACATTCAAGCGTGACAGCACTTCAATATAAAGTTTGGGTAGCTTCAAATCCTGCTGGTCGCTGAGCATCATGAAATTTTCCAGCGCCTTAAGGATGTACTCACCACATTCTTCATGGAACAACCAACCGCAGGCCCGGGTCGCCGCCAGGTGAATCAGGTACTCTTCGGATTGCAGGTAATCAACCAAGCGGTGTTTGATCCGCTCGGGGTCAATCCGAGCCATCGACAGGATAGCTGCCTGCACAACAATCGGATGTGGATCATCCAGGCAGTTTTCTACCTGCTCAACTGCCTGCATGGCCTGCATCAGACCCAGCGAATTAACGGCTGCCGCGCAGACGTAATTATTGGGGTCGTCAATCGCTGCCAGCAAGTGGGAAATCACTTCCGGGGCCGGCAAGTCCACCGACCGGCCCAAGGCCTCTGCGGACGCAGAGCGAACAAATCCATTGGGGTCGTCCATCAAAGACATCAGGACATCTGGTCTTGCTTTCAGTTCCCCCAGGCGTTTGGCTGCATATGAGCGATCACGCGGGTTACGTGATTGCACCATTTGCAAACAATGTTCGATTTCTTCTTCTTTACTTTTATTTCTTTTAAATTGGTCGATCATTACACTATAAGTTTACTACATCTGTAAAACGTATAAATACCATCAAGAAATGGGGCTTTTAGCAGGCATACCCGTCCGGCGAGGATATTCTTCAGGTGTCCGGGCAACTTTTTCTACAACCACAATAAACCGCTCCTCGACCACACCTGGCAACTCGACATGCACCAATTTTTTGAGCTTACCCCCCAGAAGCTGAATCGCCTGGTCTGCTGCCTGGGTTTCGGAAGGCGCTGTTTCTCCCTTCATCGCCATGACCAACCCATTTCGGTGAACCAGCGGTAAAAGATATTCCATTAAAATGGGCAACCGTGCTACTGCCCGAGCAACTGCCAGGTCGTATCCATGACGGTGTGATGGATCCTGACCCACAACCTCAGCCCGTTCTGGAAGGATTTTCACACCATCCAGAGCAAGTTTTCTGACGATATGATGGCAAAAATCCGCTTTTTTATGCACCGATTCGACCAGTGTGACCTGGGTGGAAGGCCAGATCAGTTTTAACACCAACCCCGGGAATCCGGCACCGGTGCCAACATCCACCAACTTTTCAGGCGGGCTTTGACGTTCCCAGGCCAGCAAAACCGTCAGGGAATCGAGAAAATGCTTGGCCCGAACGCCTTCTGCATCCCGGATGGCCGTCAGGCTGATATGTTCGTTCCAGGCCAGAAGCTCTTCTTCATAGGTCTTCAAGGCTGCGATCTGTTCTCTGGACAGGGTTAACCCCAAAATTGACCGGACCGTTTCAGAAAAGCCTTGCATACCGTGGAATGCCGCCGCATCCATCATGGGTCTGTGATCCCTTTCATAGCCCAATTATATTCATAAACGCCGCTTTCCATAAGGCCATGCCTGTCCATGATCCACCTTCACTGGTAGAATTCAAGCCATGCCCTGGCCCGTTACCCATATCCTGGTCGCTGAAAAATTTTGGGACTCTTTCTTCTCCCACCATGATCGTTCTGCCTTTTTGATTGGCACCTGTTTTCCCGATATCCGCTATCCGGCTCAAATTAACCGGGAGCTTACTCATTTTCCGGATACCCACATCGCTGATATCGATTCACGACCATCCTTCCAGGCCGGGATGCACTTTCACAGTCTGACGGATGTGTTATGGAATACCTATATCCATGATCGACAAACGGCCATCTTTGCGATTGTGCCCCATAACCGCGCCATGTTCCATACCCTCAAGATACTTCAGGACAGGTATCTCTACCCAAAAGGCAATGGATGGAAACAGGTTGCGTCCTTTTTCAATGCCGTCCTTCCCGAGGAGCAAGGTTTCGGGATCGGCAGCGACATGCTAAATCAGTGGCACCAGGCCCTCGCTCATTACCTGAGCAAACCACCGACTATCAAAGACATTGATATGTTATCCATCAGCCTTCCTGATGAAATGGTATCGAAAATCCGAACTTACTACCAGACTTATGAAGGCCATGATCAACTCAGATCCATTCTGGCTGATTTTTACAGCGCGATTGACACTTATCTCGATAAAATCTAGTGAGGGCATTTCTCCAGTAATACGCCAACTGCAACATCATGCGTATGCCATCTCAGGTTTCTTTATCCAGCTCCCATTGAATCGCCCAGATGGCCAGCGGTCGCATATAACTGATGGCGCGCACGCTTTCGTAGGCGCTGAATGCTTCGGGGGTCTGGAACCA
>SKPR01000221.1 GCA_007119455.1 Candidatus Brevefilum sp.
ACAGATGGCGCTGGATTGGACAGGTTAGATCTGGCAACAGGTGAAATCACCCATTACCGGTATGACCCACAAAAACCAGATAGCCTGCCAGGTGATCGTGTAAATTTACTCCATATCGGCCCCCAGGGGAATCTATATGTTGGCATATTAGGTGGTGGGCTGAAAGTTTTTGACCCAGGTGTTAATGGGTTTTTTCCAGCTCTGCGGGGGCTCGGGTGGGTCCAGGCTGGTTTGGATGTCAGTGCCATCAGCCATGATCCTGCTGGAAGGCTATGGGTCAGCCAGGTTTCTGGTGAATTGCTGCGTGTTGATTCGGCAGGAGGTGAAATCTTTCGTTACAACCTGGTTATAGATGGTCCAGCTTATCCCCAGACCGTCTCAATCCAGGATGTCCATGTGGATTGGGCAGGTATCATCTGGCTGGCGACAGAGAATCTGGGGTTGATCAGGTTTGATCCCGAAGGGGACACTTACACAGTTTATGAACACGACGGCACCTCAGCAGGGCCCAGCCACAATAGTATCATCAGTATTTATGCCGGTGATGATGGTATGTTATGGCTGGGAACAGCGGGTGGGGGCTTGAATCGGTATGACCTGGAAATGGAAGAATTTACATACCTGACGACCAGGGATGGGCTGCCGTCCAATCGGGTAATGGGTGTTTTACCGGATGAATCGGGCAATCTATGGGTGAGCACGGGCAATGGACTGGCGAGGTATGCACCATTGGCTGGCGAAATCCACACATTTGATATTCGTGATGGGCTACAGGGAAATACTTTTAATCAACATGCATACGCAGCTGGCGATGATGGCGCGCTGTTCTTTGGCGGGGTGAACGGCCTGAATGCTTTTTATCCCCAGAACATTAATATCAATACCCATGCACCCCCTGTTGTCATTACCATGGTTTCACTGTTCAACGAACCTTTGATCCAGGAAATTGATGATTGTTCTGAATCCGTCACCCTGACGCATGAACAAAATTTCTTATCCTTTGAATTTGCCGCCCTGGATTATACAGCCCCAGGAAACAATCGATATGCCTATATTATGGAAGGGTTGAATGACGACTATGTGCATGCAGGAACCCGCCGACATGCGGATTATCCGAACCTGGCGCCGGGTAATTATGTCTTCAGGCTGATTGGATCCAATAATGATGGCGTTTGGAACACAGATGGTGTTTGTTTGGCGATTAAGATTCAGCCAGCGTTTTGGGGCACCTGGTGGTTTATCGGTTTGCTGGGTATGTTCCTCGCAGCCAGTGTGGTTGGGGGTTATCGTTGGCGTTTGCATTCTATTGAGCAACAAAGAGAACGTTTGACGGTTGAGGTCTTCGAACGAACACAAGAAATTGAACGCAGACGCCAGATGGCCTCTGGTCTGAGCGATATTGTCCGACTACTCAATACCAACCAACCCCTTGAAATGAGCCTCGATTTCATTGTTAAACAATCGGTTGGTCTGACTGCAGCCAGCAAGGCAATCGTCTTTGAGCGCCAGGGTGACCAGATCATCGTTAAAGCCTGTTACCCGGCAGGAGAAACGTTCAAGCTTGATATGAATGATCCACATTCACCCAGTGCACAGTGCCTCCGAGAAAGCACTTTTTTGAACAGGTTGCTGATCTTTTCACGCATCAACCCTGAAACCATGCAACCAGACACACGCTGGGAACTGGTCAGTGGTGATTACCATACGTCGCTTTGTACCCCGCTTGTTGTTGGTGATGTGGTGTATGGCGGCCTGGTTTTATATTACGGTGAAGAAAGAGTTTTCACACCCGATGAGATCAGGTTGGCTCATACCCTGGCTGATCAGGCTTCACTGGCAATCGCAAATGCACGGTTAAAAGATAAGGCACAGGAGACAGCCGTCACTGAAGAACGTAACCGGTTGGCACGAGACCTTCATGATGCCGTTACACAGACTTTGTTTTCAACCAGTTTAATGGCTGAAGTATTACCCAAAATTTGGAAAAAAGATCCACAGCAGGCTCAAATCAGGTTGGAAGAACTGCGTCAACTGACAAAAGGCGCCCTGGGAGAGATGCGTACTTTGTTAATGGCGTTGCGACCCTCAGCGCTTGCAGAGGCTGATCCAACAGAATTGTTTAAGCATTTGACGGATGCCTTCACCGGGCGGACGGGGGTGCCGGTTGACTATCGGGTGGATATTTCAGGCGATACGGACATCCCATTCGAGGTAAAGCATGTCTTTTACCGGGTTGCCCAGGAAGGCCTCAATAATATTATCAAGCATGCTGAGGCTACGAAGGTCTGGTTTTCCTTTATAACCAATCAGGAAGAGGTCATTCTCCAGATCAGCGATAATGGCAAAGGGTTTGATGCGAAACAAATCCCGCCAGGCCACCTGGGAATCGATATTATGTCCGAACGGGCTGACGCTGTATCGGCTGATTTATCGATTACGAGTAAACCTGGTGAGGGAACCCATCTCCGACTGGTGTGGCGACTTGCTGATAATACGATAAAATAGGTGAAACAAAAGACTTGTGGATGGAAGGTTTCTAAGATGACCGAACCAGATCCCATACGTGTGATGATTGTCGACGACCATAAAGTTGTCCGAAGTGGTTTGAGCGCTTTTTTGATGGCTTATGATGATCTCCAACTGGTTGCAGAAGCAGATAGCGGTGAAAAAGCGATTGCTTTATGCCGCCAGCATGAGCCAGATGTGATCTTGATGGATCTGGTTATGCCGAAGATGAATGGGGCTGAATCAACCCGGGCGATACTCGAAATATGTCCGGATGTTAAGATCATTGCCCTGACCAGCTTTAAAGACCGGGAACTGGTCGAAGGGGTATTAAAGGCTGGTGCGATGGGTTATTTATTGAAAAATGTGGATGCGGATGACCTCGCAAACGCAATCCGCCAGGCTGATGCCGGGAAACCCACCCTGGCGCCTGAAGCAGCTCAGGTCTTGATCCAGGCCAGCCGGCAACCCTACAAACCTGGTATTGATTTGACAGAAAGAGAAAAAGAAGTTCTTTCTTTATTGGTGGACGGCATGACGAATCAGGAAATTGCTGAAAAACTGGTGGTCAGTAAATCGACGGTCAAATTTCATGTCAGCAGCATCCTAAATAAACTGCAAGTCTCAAGCCGGACAGAGGCAGTCGCCAGGGCATTGCAAGAGGACCTGCTCAGTGAATAAATTTCTGTTTCCAGTTATCAATTTAATGAGGTCCAGCTCCTGATTTTTGCCCATTTATAAATTATCAATACGAGTAATTAGCAGGCTGATATTTTGGGGTAATTCTTACCCTTTTGGTACAATTATTAACCATCAGTCATTGTGTTATTTAATTATTTCCACTTAAACCTGTCGTCATCAGAAAGGCTGCAAAAATGGATAAAAAACAGGCTTTGTTGCAGATCTATTTGGAACATCCCTGCCGAACACTGCCCAATGCCTTTTGGAAGACAGCGAAAGGTCTGGATGCGTATAAGCTGGACATAACTCGGGATGAAAAAAGCACCTTGACTTCGTTGATCATCAGAGATGGATCACGCCTGCTGGCATATTGGTGCAAAGACCCGCAGGATTCCCCTTTAGCAAACCAGGACT
>SKPR01000132.1 GCA_007119455.1 Candidatus Brevefilum sp.
CAAATTGAATTTATTACTGATCCCCATGATCGCGGTTCTAGTGTTGTCAGCCTGCGCCCAACGTGCTGATGATACGCTGATTGTGGCCACGGATGCCACCTTCCCCCCTTTTGAATATATTGACGAGGAAACCAGGGAAATAATCGGGTTTGATATTGACCTGATGGACGCCATCGCCGAACGCGCCAATCTGAATATCACTTACCAAAATGTCTCGTGGGATCCCCTGCTGGCCGGTATGGCAGACTGCCAGTATGATATGGCGATCTCAGCCATGACCATCACCGAAGAGCGGGCAAGGGTGTTCAGCTTTTCTGATCCCTATATCAACGCTGGCCAGATCATCACTGTTGCCATCAACAACGATTCCATCAGCAGTCCGGCAGACCTGGTAGGCACCCGGATTGGTGCCCAGATCGGAACAACCGGTGCCATGGAGGCAGAAGCGATTGAAGGCTCCGACGTAAGGGTCTACGACACCTATGAACTCGCCTTCCTCGACCTTGCCAACGGCCAGATCGATGCCGTCATCGCCGATTACCCAACCGCCGTTGCATTTGTCAATCAGAATGCTAACCGGCTAAAAGTTGTGGGTGATGTATTCACCGATGAGAATTATGGCATCGCCTTTTGCATGGGCAATGATGAGCTGATCGAACAGGTCAACGCAGCCCTGGCTGAACTTCAAGCTGAAGGTTTCATCGAAGAACTCGTCGACACCTGGTACGGCGAGTAAATTAAGGCTTTATAAAAGCAACTCGGGAAACCCCTCGCCCAGGCTGGTCAACCTGGGCGAGGGTCGAAAGGTGTTTTATGCAAATACGAAAAGAATTAGAGAAAGTCCCAGGGTATGAAGTCGCAGACCACCGCATCGATAGTTGGTGGTGGTTGGTGGTGGCTGTCATTGGGATTGTCGTCCTCCTGGCCACCCTCCAACCGGATCCTTACTGGCGCATTATGCGGTTTGTCAGTGATGGTCTGCTCATAACCGTGGGTGTCACCCTGATCGCATTCGTTTTGACTTTGTTTACCGGGTTGATTGCTGCACTCGGGCGTTTAGCTCAGAGCAGTTTTATCCGGTGGTTGACCACAATATATGTAGAAATCGCCAGAGGTGTGCCCCTGCTCGTCCAATTGCTATTCTGGTATTTTGCTTTTCCATCACTGGTCCAGGCCTTCGGTCGATTGATCCAGTACCGACCTTTTGAACGCTACCTGGCCAATCCCTTTGCCATGGCCATCCTTGGATTAACATTTTGCTATGCAGCCTATATGAGCGAGATTTACCGGGCCGGCATTCAGAGTATTCCTAAAGGACAGAACGAGGCTGCGCGCAGCCTGGGTATGTCCCATGGACAGGCCATGCGTTACATCATCCTGCCCCAGGCCATTAAAGTGATCCTCCCGCCAGTTGGCAATGAATTTATCTCTCTTTTAAAGGATTCTTCTCTGGTCAGCGTCGTTGCGGTAGCCGACATGACCAGAAGAGGACGTGAATTCATGGCCGCCAACTTTATACCGGTTGAAACCTGGATGATGATCGCCCTCTTATACCTGATCATGACCCTTATCTCCGGTCGAGTAGTCGCGTGGATGGAACGGAAAACCCAAACAGAATCTCGATAATTATGAACCAAGAACCGATCATACACATAAAAAACTTACACAAACATTTTGGCCAGACCGCTGCTTTGAATGGGGTTGATCTTGATATTTACCCGGGTGAAGTGGTGGTGATCATCGGACCATCCGGATCTGGCAAATCTACCCTGCTGCGCTGCATCAACCGCCTGGAAGAATTTAATGCCGGAACAGTGATTGTTGATGGACTTCCACTCACAACGGCTGAAAATATCAATGCCATTCGGGCTGAAGTAGGCATGGTTTTTCAATCTTTCAACCTCTTCCCCCACCTCACCGTCCTTGAGAATGTCATGGTCGCCCAACGGGTGGTCCGGAAAAGACAGCGTGATGAATCCCTGGAAACAGCGCTTGAATTACTCAAGAAGGTCGGCATCCCTGAAAAAGCCGAGAATTATCCGGGCCAACTTTCCGGCGGTCAGCAACAGCGTGTGGCCATTGCCCGTGCCCTGGCCATGAACCCTAAAATCATGCTGTTCGACGAACCGACCAGTGCACTTGACCCTGAGATGATCCAGGAAGTGCTGGATGTCATGCTACAGCTCGCCAGGGAGGGTATGACCATGGTCGTTGTCTCCCATGAGATGGGCTTTGCACGGGCTGCTGCAGACCGTGCGGTTCTGATGGATGAAGGCCTGATCGTTGAAGAGGATGTGCCCGATGTATTATTTTCCAACCCGAAAGCCGAACGGACCAAAGCCTTCTTGAGCAAAATCCTGGTCTAAACCTGATCATGGTGATTGTGCTATCATAAATAGGAAGTGGATTGTTTGAAAAGGAGCTTGGTATGAAAATCGCCATCGGCAGCGATCATGCTGCATTTGATCTAAAATCAATCGTTATCCAATATCTGGAAGGCAAGGAATTCGACGTTGTGGATGCTGGAACATTTACAAAAGAAAGCACCCATTACCCGATATATGCCCAAAAAGTAGCCAGAGCGGTGACTTCGGAGGAAGTTGATTTCGGCATCCTGATCTGCGGTACAGGGGTGGGCATCGGCATTTCGGCCAACAAGGTTCCCGGCATCCGGGCAGCCATCGTCAGCGACACCTATTCAGCGCGGATGGCACGAGCCCATAACAATGCCAATGTCCTTGCTTTTGGAGAGCGCGTTGTTGGGCCCGGGCTGGCCATTGAGCTTGTAGATGCTTTCCTGGAAGAACCCTTCCAGGGCGGCCGACATCAGACCCGGGTGAACCTGATCAGCCAGATTGAAGCCGGGGATGATATTTCATCGGACTGATTTAATCTTTGATCTTTTTTTGTGTGAAGATGATAAGCAACATCAATATCCTGTAAACAACACAGGGAATTCTGTTCCATTCAGTTTTACAAATTATGTTAAAAGCCGTCGGGCTTTCTTGTAAGCAACAGCATACCGCGAAAACAGGTGCACGAACGCGGGTGAAAGTTGGGTGTGCGCTTGTGCGTCTTTTAAAGCCTTTAAAAACCCCCGAGCATCGTGAAAAACCGGCGTTTCAAGGGCAGCCCGGCCAACCTCCCAACGGGAATGGGCATCAGAACCCACGGTCTCAAGCAGGCCATGACGCCGGGCGAAGTCTGCAGCGAGGCGGTTGGGTTTATGGCTCAGGCAGCGGGCGTTGAATGTCTCAATTGCATCGATATGGGGCACAATCTCCAGCAGTTCTGCTTCCGTCCAATGCTGTCCGCGCACGGTGTCAAAGGGATGCGGCACCGAAATCACAGCCCCCTGGGCGTGTAACCGCTCAATAACATCCATTGGTTCAAGATGCGGAGGAACCCACTCTGTCATAAAATAACCGATCAGTTCACCTTGGGAGGTTTCGATCTCCTCACTGACGATGACCCGTTCAGGGTCATGAGCTTTAGCTTCGAATGCCCCCTCGATCTCGTTATGATCGGTGATCGCGATCCGGTGAATACCCTTCTTGATGCAAGCCTGGACCAGTTCTTTAGGCGCGACCAGGCAG
>SKPR01000016.1 GCA_007119455.1 Candidatus Brevefilum sp.
CCTGCCCGGGCCGCCCACTCAACATGCAGCACCCAGGGGCCGACAACCCACCGGGCGCCTAAAATTAAAAACAGTATCGCAATAGTGCTGGCTAACACCAGTCGTAATTTTGCCCGGTAGGTCTGTCCTTTCAGCCAGGGCCCAAATTTTGTGAGTGAGGCAGCAAACCCCCAGACCAGCAGCCCACCGAGGATCCACCCCAATAGAACATCGGTGAGAAAGTGTACGCCCAGGTAAAGGCGCGTTAAACCGATCAGGAAGATCAACACGACCATGGCGATGGTGAACCAGCGTTTCTTGACCTCAACAGCCAGCCAACCCCAAACCGAAGCGGCGATCTGGGCATGGCCTGAAGGCAACCCGAATGACGACTCATGCGAATAAGCCCAGACCGTATCGCTGATCCAATATGGACGGGGTGTGTGGAAAAGGAACTTGAAGAATGTATTAAAAGTCGAACCCAAGAGTAAAGTGATCCCAACATGCAGACCAACAACCTGGTCAAAACACCAGTAGATGACTGGCAGCAACAGGACAAAAAACTCTTCATTTCCGATGGTCGTGATCGCCCTCATCGGTGCGATTAACCACGTCCCCAGGCCTTGTAGTAACTCGTTGACAATAATTTCGATGGCATGAATTTGTTCCATAAAAACCTCCGGCTGTTAAGTCCTGTCATAAATGGCTGATAATTTTCAAACCATTTTAACAGAAAAAAAACAAAACTGATGGCATTCCTGCCATCTGTATATGTCTCTAGTGTTAAATGCAGATTTCTGGATTTCAATGAAGTTTAGAGTTTCTCGTCAAAAAGATCCTGAACAATTGCCTGACCCTGTTCAAGGATTTGGTCAAGATGCTCTTCGCCCTTGAAGCTCTCGGCATAAACCTTGTAGATATCCTCGGTGCCGGAAGGTCGAACGGCGACCCAGCCGTTCTCTGTCACAATCTTCAAACCACCGATATCGGCCTCATTCCCGGGCGCTTTGGTGTGGATAGCCTGAATGGGTTCACCAGCCAGGTCGTCAGCCTGAACCATTTCGGGGGAGAGGGTGTCAAATACGTCCTTTTGTTCCGGGGTCGCAGGGGCTTCCAGGCGGTGGTAGTATGTTTGACCAAATTTATCCTGCAGGTCCATGTAATGGTCATGGGGGTCGATGCCGGTGACCGCCAGAATTTCTGCAGCCAGCAGATCCAGGATGAAGCCGTCTTTGTCGGTGGTCCAGGTGGTTCCATTTTTACGCAGGAAGGAAGCACCAGCGGACTCCTCCCCGCCAAAACCCAGCTCACCGGACAGCAGACCGGGGACAAACCATTTGAAACCAACCGGCACTTCAGTGATCCCCCGTCCGAGGGAACTGGCCACACGATCCAGCATGGCACTGGTGACAACTGTCTTGCCCACCGTCAACCCTTCTCGCCAATCATGCCGATTTTCGAAAAGATACCAGACTGCAACGGACAGATAATGGTTGGGGGTCATCAACCCCCCCTTAGGTGTGACAATCCCGTGCCGGTCAAAATCGGGGTCGTTGCCAAAGGCAACGTCAAATTTATCTTTGAGTTCGATCAGGTTGGCCATCGCATAAGGGGATGAACAATCCATCCGGATTTTGCCATCATGGTCAACAGGCATAAAGCCGAAGGTCGGGTCAACCTGGCGATTAACAACGGTCAAATCCAGATTATAGGTTTCAGCGATCGGGTCCCAATACGCCACACCTGCCCCGCCCAGCGGATCGACACCGATTTTAATCCCGGCTGCGCCAATGGCACCCATATTGAGGACATCACTCAAGTCATTGACATAGGGCATAACATAATCATAATGATGGGTGTTCTCTGATTTGATAGCCTGATCCCAGGGTACCCTTTTGACCGATTTAAGCCCCTCGCGCAGAATCTGATTGGCACGATTCTGGATCGTACGGGTTGTTTCCGACCCGGCCGGGCCGCCATTGGGGGGATTGTATTTGAACCCTCCGTGTTCCGGCGGGTTGTGAGAGGGGGTAATCACCACCCCATCGGCCAGTCCCACCTTCCGAGCGCGGTTATAGGTCAAAATGGCTCGTGAGATGACTGGTGTGGGTGTGTAACCAAGACCATCCTGGATGACAACGTCAATATCATAGGCCACAAAAACCTCCAGGGCCGTCCTCAGCGCTGGTTCAGACAGCGCATGGGTATCCATGCCGATGTATAGCGGCCCATCTGTACCCTGGCTGTGACGGTATTCAACAATGGCCTGGCTGATGGCCAGGATATGGTCCTCGTTAAAGGCGCTGTCAAAGGATGAACCGCGATGTCCGGATGTGCCAAAGGATACCTGTTGTTCGGCTATGTCGGGGTCCGGCCTTTTGCTGTGATAAGCTGAGATTAATTTTGAGACATCAACCAGCAGTTCGGGTGGTGCGGGCTTTCCGGCGTGGGGGCTTTTCTCCATATTGAATTCCTTCTGATCAAAACCATGTTTATGTCCTAATTATACACTGAGGCAGCCTCCGTTTTACCCACCTTCTGTCATGGATTCCATCTAAACCTGCTGGTCAGGTGCTTATTAGATATCTATCAGAAAACTGGACAAAAATTGGCATGATTTATCCTGTGCAGTATAATGGTCGGGTGTAATTATTAAACATCATAGATTGCCCGAGTGGGAAATGCCACCCAGGCCCAGGATTTACGGAGTATGTCAATGACAGAAATGAATGATTTATCAGTTGAAAAGAATATCGTCGTCACCCTTGATTACAGCCTTGAAGTTGATGGACAGGAAATTGACACAGGCCCGATCCAGTTTTTGCAGGGACACGGCAACATCATCCCAGGTCTGGAACGTGAGGTTGAAGGCATGCAGGTGGGTGATGAGAAAGACGTATTCGTTGAGGCGAAAAAAGCTTATGGTGAATATGACCCCGAGATGGAAGTGGATGTCCCCCTGAGCAGCTTCCCGGAAGATTTTGAAATCAGGCTAGGCCGGCCCATGCGGCTTCAAGATGGTGAAGGCCATGTCTTCACCGGCGTGGCTATGGCAATAACCGATAGTACCGTCAAAATGAACCTCAACCATCCCCTGGCTGGCAAGGATCTATTGTTCAAGACGAAGATCAGGGATCTGCGGCCTGCCACTGAGACCGAAATCGCCCAGGGCCGCCTGGCGGCTGGATGCAGCAGCTGTTCCACTGGTGATTGCAGCGATTGTTGATCAAATTGATTTGATTGACGCTGTAAATCAAGTGTGATAGAATTTTTTCCGCACGCCCCCATCGTCTAGTGGACCAGGACGTGGCCCTCTCAAGGCCAAAACCGGGATTCGAATTCCCGTGGGGGCATTTTTTATTTAACCGAAAACAATAACAAGGGCCCTCTCAATCCCCGGGGCGGGGACAGGTGACAAAACCGGGATTCGAATTTCTTTTTCTTTTGTCATTGCGAGCCAAGCGAAGCAATCTCGGAATGATGAATTTCGCTAATTGAGGTATTCCTGTAACAATGGCCCTCTCAATCCCCGGGGCGGGGACAGGTGACAAAACCGGGATTCGAATTTCTTTTTCTTTTGTCA
>SKPR01000153.1 GCA_007119455.1 Candidatus Brevefilum sp.
CACGGGTTTTCGAAGTGCTGGAGGCTGTCACCCGGCCAGAGGGACTGGCCTGGTCCCCCAACGGCATGTTTCTGGCATTTAATGCAGCTCTCCATAATGAATCCTCTGATCTTTATGTCATCGATTGGCTGAATGACCGGATCATCCGGTTAAGCGGTCTCTACAGTCAAAATGCTTCACCGGCCTGGTCGCCAAACAGTAACTGGTTGGTGACACAGGAGATTAACTTTTTAAGCCCGGATGAAATCTGGCGTTCAGAACAGGTGACGGGGATCAGGGTGCCAAATTTCGATGGCAACAGCACCCTCTATCTTCCACCTCCAGCCAGTTGGGATGAGAAATTCCTGGGCTGGATCAATGCCCAGATTTTTGCCAGCTATTCTTTGACTGAAGACGGCCCGAGTTTACTGCGCCAGGTCAATGTCGAAAACCGGTCTGTCAGCATGGTTTTCAACGGAAGTTTTGATAAGATCGCCTTTGACCCGGTATCACGCTCGTTGGCCATGATCTTGAACTATGAAAAAGCCATCAGCCAGGAAATGGACGGTGGTATTTATCTCATCAGGCCTGATCGGGGATCGATGGATTTGCTGCGGGCTGGTGACTGGCGTGAGCTCTCATGGGAGCCTGGCGGATGGTTTGTGGCAACCGGAAACCAGGGTGCTTTTATTTTTAGACCCGAGGATGAGGGGATCCTATTACCCGGTGCCCGACAAGCCCGTTTATCTCCCAATGGCAACTGGTTAATTGCCTGGGGGGATGACACCTATGGTGTGCCTGGTGCACGCCTCTACCAACCAGCCACTAACAACCCCCTTCAGACTTTAATGACCACACCTGTGGAAAGGGTGCTCTGGCAGTCCGATTCCAGGGGCTTTTTTATCTTGTCAGAGGGAACCCTATCTCATTTTGTCTTTCCAGCACTGCGACCTGAAGAAATTATTGGGGGATTTGTAAATGGTCATGAGATAAGCTTTGCCTGGATCGAATAAGGTCGACCGTTGTTTATTCATTTGTTTGAGGTGGTTGCTAAAACCAGCTATAATTAGGTCGACATGAATCAGGCCATATCTCCCCCAGAAAAAATTGCCGTTTTGGCGAACCCCAATATCCCCGAGGCATTGGCTATCGCTGATCAGGTCAGCGAGTTTTTTAACGATCAGGGTGTCGAAGCCCAGGCAGGCTCGCTCTATGATGAAGCACTCCGCCATAAAGTTTCAAATCAAACATTTGACCTGCTCATCGCGCTGGGCGGCGATGGCACCATGTTGCGTGCTGGCCACCTGTGTGCCCCGGTTGACATTCCGTTACTGGGTATCAATGTTGGCCATTTTGGGTTTTTGGTGGAAGTGAAAAATGCAGATTGGCCGGACATTTTACCTAAACTTCTAAACGGTGATTTCCGCTACGAAGAACGTATGATGTTGTTTGCCCGCTGTATTCGTGAGGGCAAAGAAGATGTTGATTTTGATGTCATCAACGATGTGGTGGTAGCCAGAGGCCAGTATGTCAGGCCGATCGAAGTGGAAGCCATTCTGAACGGTGCCCATATTGCCAGTTATGTCGCTGATGGGCTGATCGCTGCCACCGCAACAGGCTCGACAGCCTACGCCCTGGCTGCAGGGGGACCAATTTTGCCGCCGGAGGTGCGTAACATTCTCCTCATGCCCGTTGCACCCCACTTGTCGATGGACCGGGCGGTTGTGCTTTCAGAAGGCTCCGCCGTGTGCATTCGCGTCCGCACGCAACACGAAGCCGTCGTCAGCATAGACGGGCAGGAGCCAGTCCATCTCGCTAATGATGATTGTGTGCACGTTACGGCCCATAAAAAGTCACTCCACATGGTGCGGTTTCAGGACCCCTATTATTTTTATCGTAACCTGACCGCTTATATGGAACATAATCCTTTAATCAGTATAAAAACAGATGAATAAACGAACAAACACGACCCAATCACAAGAAGAACAAATAATTACACTGCGCTGCAGCAGATGTGGCCGACCCATCACCCCCAAAGAAGCGGTCCAAACTCCGACGGGTTATCGTTGTCCGGATTGCGTCCAGCAGCAGCAGAAAATCTTTAATACCAGCAGGCCGTTGGATTTTGTTTGGGGGTTTCTGATTGGCGCTGTCCTCTCGCTGATTGGCAGTGTGATCACCTCTTTTATTGGCTTTTTTACATTGTTGTTGGCACCTGCTGCAGGCGTGGGCATTGCGGAAGCCGTTCGGTTCGTGATCAAGAAACGCAGGAGCAAGCGTCTGTTCCGCATCGTTACCTTCGGTATGATTTTGGGTGGCCTGCCCCTGATTGCAATCAACCTCTTCAATTTAATTGTCCGGTTACAGGTGGCTGCCTTTAATTTATTTGCCCTCTTACCACTGGCCTATCAGGTCCTATATCTGGTTATGGCGGTGCCCTCCGCTTATTATCGCCTCTCTGGTGAAAGACGCCGTTAAATCTTTTTTGACAATCAAACAATGTTGACCGAACTCCGTATTGAAAATTTTGCGATCATTCAGGCCCTGCAACTTGATTTTTTAAATGGCCTGGTGATTTTTACCGGTGAAACTGGGGCCGGCAAGTCCATCATTATGGATGCCCTGGAAGCTGTCCTCGGTGGGCGAGCAGAAACAACCACCATCCGGACAGGGTTTGACCGTGCTCAGGTTGAGGCGACCTTTAAACTGGATCCTGCGATCAAAAAACCCGTTCAGGCATTGCTTGAAAGTGACGATCTCCTGGATGACCCGGATTACATTGTTCTGGGTCGGGAAATTCGGCGCGAGGGGCGGAATATTGCCCGCATTAATGGGCGGGCTATTACTGCTACCCTTCAGCGTGAAGTTGGTGCCTTTCTGGTGGATATTCATGGCCAGTCGGAGCACCTCTCGTTACTGCAAGTCCGCAATCATCTGAATTTGCTCGATCGCTTTGCTGATACAGATGAACAATTAGCCGATTACCAGCAAACCTACCATCAATTGAGCGGTGTGCGCAAAGACCTGTATGACTTAAGGCAGATCGAGCAGGATGCTGCCCGCAGGGTCGATATGTTGACCTTCCAAATCCAGGAAATTGAAAATGCCCGATTAAAACCCGGTGAGGAAGAAACGTTGCGGCAGGATCGCACCAGGCTTGCCAATGCAGAAAGCCTCGCCAGGCATTCCCAACAGGCATTATTACGTCTGGATGAGGGAACACCGGATATGCCGGGTCTTAGTGAGCTTTTGGGAGAGGTGGTGGAAGCTTTGCATCATCTGAGTCGGATTGATCCGACCACCCAGGCTTTTTACGAGCGGGGAGAGACAAACCTGGCATCCATCCAGGACCTGGCCCTTGAATTGCAAAATTATGCTGAAAATATCGAATTTAATCCCCGGCTTCTCGACCAGATTGAGGAGCGGGTTGACCTGATCAACAACCTCAAACGTAAATATGGGAATACCATCGAAGAGATCCTCAGCTTCATGGAAAGAGCAAGGGAGGAACTGGACTCCATCACCCACGCTGAAGAGCGGATGGAAGCGCTTGAGGAAGCAGAACAAAAGCTCCTTGAGCTCCTCGCCGGTAAGGCAGAAAGCCTTTCCCAAAAAAGAAAGCAGGCGGCCGAAGTCCTCAGCCGTCAGGTTGAGGTCGAATTGGATGATCTGCGAATGGCCAGCGCTCGTTTTCAGATCGACATTCGAACCCAATCGGAAGAAAATGGGCTTCCCTTATCTGGTGGAGAAAGGGTGGCTTTTGATGCCCGTGGGTATGACAGGGTTGAATTTCAGGTTGAGACCAATCCCGGTGAGGGATTTAAATCCCTGGTTAAAGTCGCATCCGGGGGTGAGACATCCCGCATGATGCTGGCCTTAAAAAACGTTCTGGCAAAGGCTGATCAGGTGCCGACACTGATCTTTGATGAGATCGACCAGGGCATCGGCGGCCGGGTGGGTATGACGGTGGGTGAAAAACTCTGGAACCTCTCCCGCCAGCACCAGGTGATGTGCATCACCCACCTGCCGCAACTTGCTGCCTTTGGCGATCAGCATTATAAAGTCAATAAAGATTTGCTGGATGGGCGGACACATACGGACGTGATCATGCTCACGCAAGCGGAACGGCAGCGTGAGCTGGCACAGATGCTCGGGCCAATTGGGGAAGGCACATTACAATCTGCGGATGAGATCCTGCAAATTGTCAGAAACCGAACGAATAAGTTGCTAAATTAATGTCGCCATTTGGCGATATTTTTTTTACAAAGCGCCCAACAATCGGCTAAAATAAACCTGTACGGAAGATTATTGAGTTGTTACCTCTTATCAACTAAGTCTGGAGAAAGGACCCGGTATGCCCAGTTTAAATGATGTTCTGGCAGTCATTTTAGGAGGAGGGCAGGGGAAACGCCTTTATCCCCTCACCATGATGCGCTCAAAACCCGCTGTGCCAATTGCCGGGAAGTACCGATTAATTGATATCCCGATCAGCAACTGTATCAATTCGGACATTTACCGGATTGCTGTACTGACACAATTCAATTCTGTGTCCCTCCACAGGCATATTACCGGAACTTATAATTTTGACTCTTTTCATACCGGTTGGGTCCAGATTTGGGCCGCTGAACAAACAATGGAACGCATGGAATGGTACCAGGGTACCGCCGATGCGGTTCGAAAACAGCTTTTTGAGATCCAATCATCACGATCGCGGTATATTCTGATTCTGGCCGGTGATCACCTTTACCGGATGGATTATTCAAAAATGGCCCGGTTCCACTGGGAAAAGCAGGCCGACATCACAGTGGCTGTGCAGCCTGTGGGACGTTCGGAAGCCTCTCGATTCGGATTGTTGAAGCGTGATCAGGAAGGTGAAATCATTGATTTTGCTGAAAAGCCAAAAGACCCGGCCATTCTGGATGAATTTGTCACCCGTGATGATCCCAACAAGCCTCATCTGGCATCAATGGGCATTTATCTCTTCAACCTGGATACGCTGGTGAATACCCTTTCTTTGAAGCCCGGGGGCCAGGATTTTGATGATTTTGGATATGACATCATCCCCTACTGTGTTGAAAATGAACCCCGGGTATTCGGTTATGAATTCACCAGTTACTGGCGTGATATCGGGACCATCCGTTCTTTTTATGAGACAAATCTCGAATTATCCATGCCCAACCCCAGTTTTGATATCTATGACCCTGAACATCGAATTTATACCCACGCCCGCTTCTTGCCAGGATCGCGATTGTCCGATTGTCAGCTCAATCATGTGTTGATTGCAGAAGGCTGCCGGATCAACAGCGCAAAAATTGATCATTCGGTGATCGGATTACGCAGCATCATTAAAAACGGAGTCAAAATCAAAGATACGGTGCTAATGGGGGCTGATTATTACGATACATCCGGCAGTATTCCCATCGGTATCGGGGAGAATTGTGATATCGAAGGCGCCATCATCGACAAAAACGTGCGCATGGGGCAGGATGTGGTCATCAAACCCTTCCCCCGTGGAACCGAAATTGAAACGGATTCTTATACGGTGAAAGATGGCATTGTGGTCATCCCCAAACGAACCATTTTGCCTTCAGGTACCAGGATTGGGCCCCAAGGGTAGTTGCCAGGTAAAGTTTTGATTTAAAAGGGGATGCTGATTGTTTTGTCTGATCTGGGAAGGGATGAGGCTGATCCTCTCTGATTAATTTCAGCTATAATTAGCGGGGTTTGAACATCATCTCACCAACAAACCTGAGAAAATCTAAGGGATGAAAATAATTAATCCAGTATGATTGTTGAATGTTTCAATCTCAACAGGAGTATTTTTTATGGGCAAGAACAGGACCGCAGAAAATAAAACAAATCTCGAAGACCGCGAAGAAATTAAACGCCCATGGCATGCATTAAGTGTTGAAGATGTTCTGGCTGACCTATCAACCAGCATTGAAACCGGCCTCACGAGTGATGAAGTCAAATCACGTCAGGAAGAATTTGGGTTTAATGAACTGGTAGAACCCCCACCCACTTCTTTTTGGAAAATGTTATGGTCACAGATCAATAACTTTGTGATTTATATGTTGTTAGCCGCTGCGATAATTTCTGCCCTGCTGGGTGATTACGTAGAAGCCATCGCCATTATGGCCATTGTGATTTTAAACGCGATTATGGGAATCATTCAGGAAACCCGGGCTGAAGCTGCATTGGCAGCGCTTAAGAAACTGGCGGCCCCTGAAGCGGCGGTGCTGCGAGATGGAAGGCGAGTCTCGGTGCCAGCCCGTGAACTTGTCCCGGGCGATATCGTCTTTTTAGAAGCGGGCAACTTCATACCGGCTGATGTGCGCTTGCTGGAAGCGGTTAATCTCCGAATAGATGAGGCCTCTCTGACCGGCGAATCGATATCAGTAGAAAAGAAAGCTCAAATCCTGCTTGATGACGACATCCCCCTGGGGGACCGAAAGAATATTGCTTTTATGGGAACGATGGTCACCTATGGACGTGGCAAGGCTGTGGTGGTCAACACCGGCATGGACACCCAATTGGGGATGATCGCAACCATGCTCCAGCGGGTGGAAGATGAAGAAACGCCATTGCAACGCCGCCTGGACCAGCTTGGCAAAGTGTTGGGTTGGGGTGCCCTGATCGTATGTGGCCTGGTGTTTGTCATCGGCGTGGTCCGGTTTATTCTCGAGCCGGGGACGGCAGATTTTTTCAGCCCTGAAGCGCTTGAGGTGTTTACAGAACTGTTTATGATCGCCGTTTCACTGGCCATCGCGGCTGTGCCGGAAGGTTTGCCTGCCGTTGTGACCATCAGTCTGGCCTTAGGCATGCGTGAGATGGTTCGTCGGCATGCCCTCATCCGAAAGCTCTCTTCGGTTGAGACACTGGGGTCTGCCACCGTGATTTGTTCGGATAAGACCGGCACCCTCACTCAAAACGAGATGACCGTAACCCGCTTGTGGGCTGATGGGGTATTTGTGGGTGTGACAGGCACCGGCTATTCACCCGAAGGTGAATTTGTCAAAGATGGCCAACCGGTTTCATTGGATAACTATCCAATTATTAAAAATGTTCTCTGGTTGGGCACCCTGAATAATGATGCCCAAATCGAGCCTGCCGGTGATCAAAACGGTGAAAGCACGCATCGGATGATCGGCGACCCAACTGAAGGCGCCATCCTGGTGGCTGCACTCAAGGCAGGTGTATCGGTATCAGCCCTCAACCAATCCTATCCACGTGAACAGGAAATCCCGTTTGACTCCATCCGAAAAAGGATGGTGACCGTCCATGAAATTGAGGCACCTGAGGACGAGGATATCTCGCCTATTTTCCAATCGGATCAGAAACAGCACTGGCATGTGATTGACGTCAAAGGTGCGCCGGATATGGTACTTGGGCTTTGTTCACAAATCATGACTGCAGACCAGGAACCACAGGCATTAACAGACGAAAAACGTTCTGAGGTGTTACAGGCCGTTGATACGATGACCGGCAATGCCCTGCGGGTGCTTGGTGTGGCATACAACCTGGTGCCTGATCTGCCAGATGAAATTAGCAGCGAAACCCTTGAAAAAGATTTGATCTTTGTAGGTCTGATCGGCATGATCGACCCGGCCCGACCCGAAGTCAAAACTGCCCTCAATCTCGCCAGAACAGCCGGGATTCGCACCATCATGATCACGGGTGATTATCCCAACACTGCCAGGGCGATTGCTGAAGAAATTGGCCTCTTACGGCCGGGCCGTAACGTGATGACCGGCGTTGAACTCAATAAACTCAGCGACCAGGACATGATCGAAAATGTGCGGGAGACTGATGTGTATGCCCGGGTGAGCCCGGAGCATAAAATGCGAATTGTGGACGCCTTGCGCGCCAACCAGCAAGTGGTGGCGATGACGGGTGACGGGGTCAATGATGCGCCGGCGATCAAGCGTGCAGATATCGGTGTGGCCATGGGTATCACCGGCACAGATGTGGCTAAAGGTGCAGCCGATATGGTCCTCACCGATGATAATTATGCCAGCATCGTCTCAGCCGTCGAACAGGGGCGGGTGATCTATAGCAATATCCGCAAGTTTGTCTTCTATCTGCTTTCCTGTAATGCGGCAGAGATCATGGTCATCTTCCTGGCCACGCTCTTCGGTTGGCCGATCCCACTGACAGCCATTCAATTGTTATGGCTCAATCTGGTCACGGATGGTGCGCCGGCGCTGGCACTGGGTACCGAGCCAGGAGACCCGGACATCATGCAGCATCCACCACGCCCTCCCAAGGAAAATATCATCAATAAATATATGCAGATTGGGATCCTGGTGCAAACCATCGCCATCACGGCTGTCACCCTTGGTGCCTTTGCCATCGGTTATATCTTTGAGCCGGAACATGCCGAGTATGCCCGCACCATGGCATTTGTCACGCTCAGTGTTTCGGAATTGTTCCGGGCTTACACCTCTCGGTCTGAATTTTATCCTTTGTTTAAAATTGGTGTGTTCAAAAATAAGGTGATGAACTGGGCGGTATTGGGATCAATGGTCATGATCTTCGTGGTGCTCTATGTACCCTTCCTTCAACCGGTTTTTGATACTGTTCCCCTGGGCTGGCAGCAGTGGCTTGAGATTCTGCCTCTGGTGCTGATCCCATCGATTGCCGCAGAGCTGACCAAGGTCTTTATCCGGAAAAAAATGTTAGCAGAGCGTAGAGCAGCGGCTTAAGTTTTTATTTGGTTCAAACGCATTCAAAACAACAAAAGCTATCACAATCCGGTGATAGCTTTTGCTTTATAAATCAGCCGTAAGGCTGTTTGCTGGTGCAAACAAAAATCGAGGGGTTCATCTTCCCTATCCACGGATTTGTCCACAACGTGTCCACCTGATTCCTCGGGTTATCAACAGCTTATCCACCGGAATCCAGACCGTTGTGGATATGTTCTGGATAATTCTGTGGATAAATATCTATGTAAGCAACTTGATAGGGTCGGGGTATTTTCCCGGGTAAACGTGGATCTGCAATTACACGGTTCGTGTTGTAAAAAGGCCAGTTAAATGCATGGTTTCCAGGGTAAATCATATTTCTTCCGGTTAAAATCATGGTAAAGTTGATCGAAGACCTGTGAAGGCCACCCGGAACCCCCAGCCTTCAGCAGTAGAACCGCCTGAGCAGTTACAGATAAAAGAAGGTTTGAATGGAAAAATTCATCGCAATTGCAGGAAATATTGGTGTGGGCAAATCAACGCTGGTGAAATTGCTCAGTGAACACTTAGATTACACACCCTTCTATGAGCCAGTCACCGAAAACCCCTACCTGGCGGATTTTTATGACGATATGGAATCCTGGGCGTTTCATTCCCAAATTTATTTTTTAATGCGAAGGCTTCGGATCCACCGACAATTGATGAATATGAGCGGTTCTGTCATCCAGGATCGCAGCGTCTATGAGGATGCTGAGATTTTTGCTCAAAATCTTTATTTACAGGATGCAATCAGCGAAAGGGATTACAGCACCTATCATGAGCTTTACCAGGTTCTGGTTGAGTTTTTACCGCCCCCGGATCTGGTAATCTATTTAAAAGCATCCGTGCCGACCCTCCTCGGGCGAATTGGAAAAAGAGGTCGAAGTTATGAACGCACCATCGGCGCGGATTATCTGGCAGACCTCAACGCGCTTTATGAGACCTGGGTTGATCACTTTAACCTGTGTCCGGTGCTGACCATTCCCAGTGACGACCTGGATTATGTTGCCAAACCGCAACATCTCTCCCTGATTGTGGATAAAGTCAGGGATATATTAATCGGCAAGAAAGAAGTTCGGTTTTCGATCTAAAATTTGGTAAAAGAAGGGACAGTATTTTGACCGACTCTTTTTCACCATTCTCGCGGTGGAATTGTGATCAGCTGCTTACACCAGGGCTTCGGGGGCCTGCTCGTCAATCTGGTCCAGAACAATTTCTGGCAATTCACCCCGGGGTGCCACGGTCAATCGGATGGCTGTGCGGACTTTTCCATCGATATCCACATCCACAAATTCAGGAATGCAGACGATATCAATGTGATCATTGACCAGGTAACCTTTCGCCAGGATGATGGCTTTGACGGCCTGATTGACAGCGCCTGCCCCGATGGATTGAACCTCGGCAAGTCGGTTTTCCCGCATGACGCCTGCGATCGCCCCTGCAACGGCTGCGGTGCGGGAGTTCGCAGAAACTTTTATGATATTCATAGTTGCTCCCTCTAACAATGTTTTTACCCCTGGCTTAAGAAAAAATTAATGCGAGGCGTCGTTATTTCATGTTTAATTATATTTTACAGTATTTTCCCTCTGATAGCAATAGGCTGTCTATGCATTCCAGGGAAATCGCAAAGCTGGAGTAAAACCTTATCAGTTAACGCTCGGCTTCACCATCCATCAAATACTGCTCAAAAAGAAGTATTAAAAGCCTGCGATTGCCCTGCTATGTAACTCGATTTTATTTAATTTAAACCGAAGGTAAACGAACTCAAAGTGCTTACCATAATCATTTTACAAGCCAGGTGTGATCATCCATGACAGATCTTGCCAGATTCTACATCCCAGGCTCAAGAAAGAAAAAACCCTTTGAAAGATTTATTCCATTCAAAGGGTTGAACTCAATTGAGATGCTTGTTTTTTGAACTTGGGATTAATAATTTAACCAATCGTAAGTAATCTTATCCGTGGCAATTGAATACTGTCCTACACCGTTTCACGTACGCCGGGTAAGGGCTTTTTCTCTGCCTGTTTGAGCTTGCGGGCTTCCCGGCGCAATCGTAACTCTTCCACAATTTTATTATGTTGTTTGCGTCCGAGTGGATAAAAAATGGCCATGACAATCCCGAAAATGAGTAGCAGGGCCGGGATGGGGCCAATCACCAGGCGAATCCCCAATAGCGCTGAGGGGGGTTGCACCGCGCCCTGGCCTTCCTGAAAATTAGAAAATTGCAATACCAGGAGCGCGAGAGGTTGGGCGATCGCCATGCCAGCTTTTCCCATCAGGGTGACCAGGCTGTAGAACATCCCTTCATTGCGTTCACCCGTTTTCCATTCTTCCCATTCGATCGCATCCGGGAGGATTGCCCAGGGTAGAACCTGGGCAGCACTGACCCCGATGCCGGCCATCACGCATAAGAGCAGAACCAACCAGAAAGGTGTGGCTGGCGACATCAGGATGAGCACCATCATCACGGCAGCCCAAAAGGCCACACCAACGATGTAAGCCATCCGTTTATTATAGTTTTTCGATATCCAATTCCAGATGGGCAGGGCAAAAATTGCAGTCACAAAGATGCTGATCATGATGATGATATTCTGATCCCGGCGCTGGATAATGTGCAGAATATAGAATTGGAGGTTCGATTCAACCACGACAATGGTCATCCAGGTGGCCAGGTACATCAGCGCGCTGAAAACGAAGGGGCGATTCTTAAACGCGGCCTTTAATGACGGCCAGAATTTTGGAACGGCTTGATTTTGAAATTCCTCCCTTTCACGGGTGCCGAGGAACACACCAAAAATTGGGGCGGCCGCCAGGGCACCGGCGACGATGGCCATGATCATCACACTGCGAGATGTAGCGATGTCCCAGTTGTTGCCAATGATCAGGAGCGGGAGGATGTAGGCCGTTAAACTGCCGATGATGTTAAACATCATCCTGAAGCTGGTCAGCTTGGTGCGTTCATCATAATCTGAGGTCAGTTCCGGTGTGAGAGCGAAATAGGGCATATACACAAAGGTGGCTAAAGCTTCATAAACA
This sequence comes from Candidatus Brevefilum sp., assembly GCA_007119455.1. GTDB lineage: Bacteria > Chloroflexota > Anaerolineae > Anaerolineales > Anaerolineaceae > Brevifilum. The sequence goes on from SKPR01000153.1 coordinate 11,739, forward strand.
ATATAGGCTACAGAATAATAGATAATCAAACCGGTCTGGTCAAAATTGGGGCTCAGCCATAACAGGACAAAAGAAAGCCCAAAGGGGATTGCCCCAAACAACAGAAAAGGCCGTCGCCGCCCCCAGCGGGTGCGGGTTCTGTCCGAGATGTAGCCAACCAGCAGGTCATTGACAAAGTCCCAACTGCGGCCCACGAAGAGGATGATGGCCACGAGTCCGGGTGCCAGGCCAACGACCGTGACCATAAAAACCGCAAAAAATGCGGTGATGATTGAGTTATTCATACTGAAACCGAAATCACCGGTTCCATAAATGAGGTTTGTAATTAAGGGTAATTTATTCTTTTTCTCCATAAGATCAATCCTTTTGGTGTTGGTCTGTATCGGTTAATACAACACACTTACATCCAATGAGTTATGTTTATAAGCCATTCCCTACTTTGCTTATGGTGTTTTAACAAACCGGGAGTGCCAGTGTTGAATACGGTGATGCATACGATGGCCTTGAAAGAAAAAACAGATAATGACTCATTAGAAACAGCTCTATTGTAACATCATGTCTGAAAATCAAGCAAATGGTGAGTTATTGGATTTACCCCGGAATAATTGATAGTCTATGAACAACTCTCGTGTATAATCTGAACATTATTTATAGAAATTTTTAGCACGCCATGATTATGAAAGGTTTTTTATGAAAAAGACAAAGTTGCTGGTCATTGGTAGTCCCTCTTTGGATAAAATTCATATCAAGGGAAAAGTTTATCATTCGGTAGGTGGCGCGGGTATGTACGTCGCCATGGCAGCCCACCGTGCGGGGGCCAGCGTTTCTCTGTTTGGCCCACGTCCAGCAAAAATCCCCGATATTTTACAAACCTTTGCCGGAAACCTGGAAGCCTGGATGGGTCCAACCATACCGTTGGATCATATGCCCCGGTTTGTGATCCAGCAAGATGGAGATAAAGCTACCTATCTGAGCAGCGCCCTTGGGGCCGAATCAAATTTAGATTTCAGTAGCCTACCCTCAGACTTAAGCGATTTTGGTGCTGTTCACATAAC
>SKPR01000237.1 GCA_007119455.1 Candidatus Brevefilum sp.
AAAGCGTATATTTTACCATCACCAACAGGTATTATCACGAAACTTTGGGAGTTAAGAGATGTGTTGTTCATTGTGCACTTACCTTCGACCCTGCAAATCGTAGTTATAGGACTTTCTATATCAATTATCTTTGGTGGTGGGTTAGCCATCGCGCTTTATAAACATCACCCGGGTATGCCACGGTCGTTGATCCTGGCTTCAGCTTACGCAGGATGGGCCGGTTCACTGCCACCTGAAGAAGTTGCAACCCGCCTTGAAAGAGGAATTGAACATTCCCAACGCTCTGCTGAAGATATGATCAACACCTACATTCCCACGCTTTACGATGAATCCTCAAAAAAAGAAGATATTGAGCGGGTTTCCAACATGATTGCGGATTTTCATCCTGAAGGCACCCGGATTTCACTGAAAGCCTTTGCAGAAGCGGACTATCGCGATGTTTTACCGACAATTTCAGTTCCCACCTTATTACTATATGGTGAAAATGATCAGCGCTCGCCTTTACATATTGCTGAAGCGATGCATGAGAGAATTCCTCGCTCAGAGCTGGTGACCATCCCCGGTGTTGGCCACGACAGCAATATTGAAGATCCTGAAACATTTAATCGTGAAGTGCGTAATTTCTTGATGCGCGTTGATACAATGACTTAATGATTTCGTAACGGCTCAAGCAGTTCTGCTGCTGAAGGCTGGGGGCCCCATAATCCCTTGCATGCTGAGTAGTAACATGTTTTCAATTATTTCGTATTTGGCACCTGGATAGGCGAAGCTTGATCCGTATTGGTTAATCTAAAAAAGACCTTCCATGATAATTTTGTGGAAGGTCTTTGGATTCAGATCTTTCAGTTGAGGACGGTGATTAAAGGCCGATAATCAACATTCACTGTATCCGCAGGTATAACATTTACGGCAGCCTTCCTCGTTGACCAGGGTAGCCTGCCCACACTCGACACAGAGTTCTCCAATCGGGCGTTGCCGTTCTCCTCCAGGGTTTTCCAGCCCGGATAGGGGTAATGTTGGTGCCTGTGCTTGCCATTGTACGCTGGCTTCATCCTCATCGCCGTTACGTGAATAAAGGTACTCATTCAGCAACTTGGCAATACCATCGGGCAGTGAACGGATGCGGTTTGGGCCAAATCCCAATGAACGGCCACCGCCAATCCCACCAAGCTGCAGAACAATTGTTTTAAGTCGCTTGCGGGGTTCAACCGGGGATGCAATCCGTAGAATATACGAGATCAAACGGCCGATAGCCTCAGAATGAGCCGCCGTCTCAGAACCCGCTTTAGCCGTGTTCACAAACACCTCAAACGGCTGGTCTCCGCCATTTTCATTGACGGTCACAAAGGTTTTCCCCAAAGGGGTTTCAATGGAATAGGTATATCCTTTGAGTGAGCGGGGGCGTGGTTTTTTCGTGTCCTGCCAGATGGGTATCTGTTCACTGGTTTTTTCATGGGGCAATTTTCCATTCCCGTCATCACGGGTTGCTTTTAGTTTGGATTCGGCTGTGTCATGCGTCTCAAGAACAACAGTCTCACGGGAACCCGTGACGTAAACGGTGATTCCCTTGCATCCAAGTTCCCAGGCCAGGTGATAGGCTTCTGCCACATCATCGGGCGTTGCCGATGCTGGGAAATTAATGGTTTTACTCAGGCTATTATCGACAAATGCTTGCAGGGCGGCCTGCATTCTGACATGTTCTTTTGCTTTTATGTCCGAGGATACAACAAAAATTTCTTTAATGGATTCGGGGAGTTCGTCCACATGCTGGCAGGTGCCTTTCTCCATGACCTGATCGATGATGCTCTGGCGGGTTTCGGGTTCGATATTGGCCCTTTCCAGGGCTTTTTGAAATTGGGGGCTGATGTAATTCAATTTCAGGTCTTTACCATTGTCATTGACATGGCGAATGTAAGCCAGGGCAAACACCGGTTCACACCCATACCCCTCACACCCCGCAACAGTGGCAATTGTGCCGGTCGGAGCGATGGTTGTCTGGGCGGCATTACGAATCCCATGTTGCTGAATCCCTTCAACCACCTTTTCCCAATCAATTTCTGGGCGATTATAGTTATGTTCATACGGGAAAACCGGCTCAGGAGGTGTCCACCGGACATTTTCAGGATCGTAAATACTTCCCTCAATAGCAAGGAAGCTGCCACGCTCTCTGGCAAGCTGGACACTGGTTCGCATGGCATGGTATCGAATAAATTCCATAACCTGAGCAGAGAATTCCTGCCCTTCCTGGCTTCCGTATCGAATCTGGACGTGATAGAGTAAGTCTGCCAGACCCATGATTCCCAGGCCAATTCTTCGGGCGCGTCTGGCTGCTTCTTCCAATTGTGGCACAGCCGGTACGTAGGCATTGGCCTCAACCACATCATCCAGGAAGATTGTTGCGGTTTGGACCGTTTTTTCGAGTGTGTCCCAATCGAGGGTGTGATCCGGTCCAAAGTGTTCTGCCAGGTTGATGGAACCCAGGCAGCAATTTTCATATGGGCCCAACCACTGTTCACCACAGGGGTTGGTAGATTCCAGTCGATAGAGATGCGGTACCGGATTTTCCCGGTTTGCGGCATCCATGAATAATAAACCAGGTTCACCGTTGTGGTGTGCCTGCTGGACGATTATTTCAAATAGTTCTCTGGCTTTGATGATTTTATGTGTTTTGATGGGAACATCGGCTTCAACAGCATCATCCAGGTCGCCATTGAAGGCTTTATATTCCGGTGCGGTTACATCCGGAAAACGTAGCGGCCAATCCTGATCAGATTGAACAGCTTCCATAAAGGCATCTGTAACCCCAACCGAGATGTTGAAATTCGTGATGGCGTTTTCGTCCGTTTTACAGGTAACAAAGGTCTCAATATCCGGATGATCTACCCTTAATACGCCCATATTAGCCCCTCTGCGGGTACCGCCCTGGGCAATTTCACCGAAAGCCTCATCATAAACGCGCAAAAATCCGATGGGGCCAGTGGCCTGACCGGCGGATGTTTTCACCCGCGAGCCTGCTGGTCGCAATCGTGAGAAACTGAACCCATTGCCTCCACCTGTTTGCTGGATCAGAGCAGCGTTCCGCAGAGTTGTGAAAATTCCATCCTCTTGGCGGCCCATATCATCTGAAATGGGCAAAACGAAACAGGCAGCAAGCTGTCCTAACGGTGTACCTGCTCCCGTGAAAGTTGGAGAGTTAGGAAAGAACTTTTTGCTGGTCAGCAATGTATAGAATCGTTTGGACCGCGCCTCAACGTCGCCATCCCAGTTCTCTTCTGCTTTAGCGACATGGTAAGCGACGCGCCAGAACATCTCTTCTATTGTTTCAACCGGGTTGCCATTTTTATCTTTACGAAGATAGCGGCGGGTGAGAACCTCGCGAGCATTATTACTGAGTTCGATAGTTTTAAGGTCTTTCGGTATGGATGGGGTGGGTAATAAGCCAGTCAGATTGGGTCCAGTATTTTTGGCCATTTTAAACTCCTTAATTTTCCAACTATTAAACTT
>SKPR01000227.1 GCA_007119455.1 Candidatus Brevefilum sp.
AATCCATCACGCGCAGCGGGAGGCCGGTTTCAGGATCATGCCGGCCGTAATTGGCCATATCGATGTGGGCATCAGCAAAGTGCAGGATTTTGATCATCTGGGCAAAATTCTCATAAACTTTTTGGCGCATTCCATGTAGGCGAATCCAAAGTTAGCTGGTGTCTCAAATAATCTCACGTTCTGTCAGGTTCATTCAACGATCATTTAGCGCTGTTTTGGGTGGTTCTGCAACGGTATTTTTATTTTTTATTTCTTCTTTATTTTCTTTGGCCTGCTTTCGCTCAAGACGCTTTTCATCAAGCAGCGCTAATTTATGAGCCTGGATGCCAGTGTTGATCATAAAATACAGGATCATGAGAAAAGCCATTAACCCCACGATCAGTGTGTACAGGCTCGTCAACCCCAAAAATGGCAGATTGAAATTCACATCACCGATGAAAAAGATCGCTGTATTGGCGATGATGGCGAGTACCCGGATCTCGGTGGGACCAATTTTTGCACTGGTGATCTGGAATACACCGGTAACATAGGTGATCAGGTATACCATGATCGAGACCAGCAGGTAGGCGATTACACCCAGTAATGCTACGGTCATGTCCACATAGGGAGAAATGCCAAGGCCGATAAAAATTAACACGGCACTGATAGCATCCACCCAGTGATCGATCAGGAAACCATAACGCGGCCTTTCAATATGCCGGTATCGCGCCAGGGTACCATCCAGGCTATCCCCAAACCAATTGAGCACGAACCCGAAACTCGCAAGCCATAAGTATGCGGGATTGACGTTGGTGAGGCTGTAGCTGATAAAGATCAGCACAGATGCGCCAATCCCGATCCAGGTCAGGATATCCGGGGTTACCCAATCCGGCATATTGGCTGCAAGCCATTTTAGAGCAGGTCGTTCAATAAAACCGAGCAGGATATCATTTTCTCTCTTATGCTCTTCGACTTTTGTCATTTGCAACCTTTCTTTATGTTTAACTATACACCCAAAAACTGAGGCCAGACAGGGTAAAACATGGACCACTGGTAGGGATTTTCTTTGATCAACACCTCAGCTTTCGATAAAACCTTGTTGACATTGCTCATGATCTCAGTTTCAAGGTTATCATATGTGTCCATAAAGATCGGTCCTGTTCCCTCCAGGCAATAGCGACCGTCTGGTCTGGTGGTAGTTGCCATAATAAAAACGGGAACGCCAGCTTCTTTTGCCATCCTGACGTAGGCAACAGGTAAATTGGCCCGGTGTCCAAAAAATTCAGGCTGGTATTTTTCAAGCTGTTTATCATTTAACGGCCGGTCAAGACCGGTCAGGACACTTCCGCCCTCTCGAAGCCGGTTCCTGGCCTGCCGGAAAGAGCTCAAGTTGATAGGTGTGACATACATTCCCAAGGTTTCCCGGAGTTGATTCTGCATTTTATAGGTAAAAACCGGATTGGGTACAGAGAGGATCTGGACACGGACGTCATTTATAGCCAGAGCGTATCCCATTAACTCGAAATTGCTTAAATGCGGGCAGACCACGACACAGGGCTGGTTGTTACGGATTCGATCAATTGTTTCCTGTGCTTCTGGGCTAAAAAAAACCACTTCCTTTAATTTATTGGGGCGAGAGAGATAGTGAAAAAAGTCAAAAATACACTTTGCAGAAGTTTTAAAAACGATTCTTGGTACTTTATCCAGATGTTCCTGAGATAGTTGTTTTTCGTGTATGACCCACTGGTTAGCCCGAATGGCTTTGACCATTTGGGTGTTTTTGAAGCTGCCTAAGATGATTCCGATCAGCCCGGCAATTTTCCAGCCGATTTTCCTTGGGAGAACCCATCCGAGAAAAATCACAAATAGAACAGGAATGGGTTGCCGAATGATGTCTTTAAAACGCATATGATTCTTTGTTTATTATTTTTCAATTTAAACCGGGGTTTAGAATATGGCATTAAATACTGTCACACCAACCCACTTGGATTGTATATTTTACTTCATTTTTAAAAATCTCACTTCATATGATTGGAAAAGAGCACTATTTACATACCCGGAAAACTGTTGTTTTGTGGATGAATCTTTAAGTTGTGCAGAGGATGTTTAAGAAAAAAGATTGGTCATTAACCAAGGCACACATTCTGGCTGTATGCAAAACCAGAATGCCATGACATGTGGTATAAATTCAATCGTCGGGATGCCCATCTAGATCTTACAATGGAAGTTTTCTCGCATAACTTTTAGAAATTATGGCTACCCTTTTGACCTCATCATGAAAATTGTCTGTATTTCAGCTTCGTTTATTCCCTCAAACACTGCGAACAGCATCCAGGTGGTTAAAGCCACACAGGCTCTGGTGGAACTCGGTCACCAGGTTGTTCTTCTTGTTCCTGGTGAAGGGTTGGTGGATAGCGAGGAAATCCAGGCACACTACGGCCTCCAGCAGGATCTTGATATTCGCTGGATCAAGGAAAACCTGGCATTTCGACGCTATGACTTCGCTTTAAAATCTTTCCAAATAGCAAAAAACCTTGAGCCCGACCTGGTTTATACCTGGGTGTTGCAGGCAGCGGTGATGGCGGTATGGGGCGGAATACCCACGATTCTTGAGTTGCATGACCGGATAATGGGCCGTTTTGGACCCTGGCTCTTCAGGAAGTTCTGGAAATCAAAAACACCTCTCCGGGTTTTAACTAACACGAATGCCCTGCGTGAAGCATTGATCAGGGAGTTTGAACTGGTCTCACCAGAAACAAAAATTCTGGTGGCGCCTAATGGTGTTGATCTTGCCTGCTACCGGGATATGCCCAACCCTGTTAAAGCGCGCGAACGATTGGGTTTACCTTCTGGCTTCACGGCCGGTTATACGGGTCATTTTTATAGCGGTCGGGGGATGGGTTTGATGTTTGAGCTGGCCAGGGCATTACCCGAGGTTAATTTTTTGTGGGTCGGAGGGGAAGCGCCAGATGTCACGCTCTGGGAAAGTCGTCTGAGGGCAGAAGGGTTTAAAAACATCACCCTGACCGGATTTGTGCCCAATCAAGACGTTCCCCTTTATCAGGCTGCTTCAGATGTGCTGCTGATGCCTTATGGCAGGCACATTGCAGGGAGCGGCGGCGGTGATTCAGCTGAAATCGCCAGCCCAATGAAGATGTTTGAATATATGGCGGCTGGCCGGGCTATCATTAGCAGCGACCTTCCCGTGATCCATGAAGTACTTGATAAAAATATGGCCATCTTCTGCAATCCAGAGGATCTTGACGCATGGCAAACTGCCTTAATGTCATTAAAGGAAGATAGCCAGAGACGGGAGAAATTGGGAAAATTTTCTCAGGATGCGGTAAAATCCTTTACCTGGTATAACCGTGCGCAGCGTGCAATCTCGGGTTTTGTCAATTAGCTTATCTTATGAATAATCCTGAAATAAACCAAAAAATTCGAATCTGGTTGTCTATTGTTCTGGCCGTCGCGATCATACTGCGAGTGATATTATTCGTCGCATATCCAGCGGTATCATACAGCGACACGCATAGTTATCGACGCTCTGCTGATGCAGTCCTGGGTGGTTTTAAAGCCTATGATGGCACACGGACGCCGGGCTATCCGGCTTTTATGGCGCTGGTCGGACCAGACAGGGCGGTTTATGCTTCCCAACTGATACTGGGTCTGGGTATTACCCTGGCCTGGTTCTGGATCGGATTGAAAACCAGTGGAAAGCCATGGTTCGGAGGAATATTAGCTCTGGGGCATACCTTGAATCCTGGACAGTTATTCTTTGAGGCGAATCTTCTCACAGAGACCCTGGCAACTTTCTGGTTGTCTCTAGCATTGTTTGGAGCCTGTATCTGGTTCAGTGAAAACGCTAAACGGTCATTATGGCTGGCATCAGGTATCGGTCTTTCTGCCGCGCTGGCGACGATAACCCGCCCGGTATTCATCTTCATGATCCCCTGGTTTGGGTTAATGATGTTCATTTCTCTAAAAGATAAGACCATAAGCCTCACATGGAAACCTGCAATCGCGGTGATTTTACCAGGTCTCCTAATGGTCGGCGGCTGGATGAATTGGGTCCGGACCAACTATCATGTCTTTAGCATGACCACCATGACGGGTTATCATCTGATTCAGCATACGGGCTATTATTTTGAAGCCGTGCCGGATGAATATGCCGAAATTCGTGATATTTACCTGGAGTACCGCCAGGCCAGGATGGAAGAAAGGGGCACCCAGGGCAATGCCATCTGGGATGCCATCCCGGCTATTCAGGCTGCCACAGGGTTGAGTTTTTATCAGTTATCACGGACTTTGCAGACAATTTCAATTGATCTCATCCTGAATCACCCCTGGGCGTATCTTTCACGGGTTTTGCGTGGGTGGTGGTTGTTCTGGCGTGCACCCGTGTATTGGAACAGGCAGGCTGTGTCGCTACCAGCGCTCTCATCTTTGTTGAATTTATACATTTTAGGGTGGCGGGGATTGCTGGTTTTGTTCAATCTTGGTTTTGTCGCCTCAAGTCTGGTTGCGTTGGTGTCGAAACGATTGCGGACGGTCTGGTCTCTGAATACCTTCCACTGGTTGCTGATTGGTTCAGTGTGGGGCACGTCTATTTTGTCTTCTGTTCTCGATCATGGCGATAACCCACGTTTCCTTGTTCCACTTCAAACAGCGGTGGTTTTCTTGATATTATGGATTCTTTCTCAATCTGCAGAAACCTGGTTTAAGAAGCCTAAAGCTAGAGGGATCTCGGGACATGAATCAGCCTGAAAACACCACCGCATCTACTGCGCATTTTGGCCTGATTGCGGCCATCAGCCTGGGTTTGGGGGCTTTAATCCAATGGATTTTACCTGCGGGTAATTTCTGGATTGGGTTTTCGTCTTTCACACTCGTGCTGTTTCTGATGGGTGCGATCCTTTATTTAGCCTGGCAGTGGGCTGGTGGAGAAAAAATGCTGGCATGGATAATTTTCATAACCCTGTTCCTGCGCCTGGTTTATGGTGTTTTTCTCGCCTGGGGGCTCCCCCGGTTCGGTTATCCTGAACCACCCCAACAGGCGGGATTTGTTTTTGAAGATGCCTACCGTCGGGATCGTGCTTCTTATGCCCTGTCTCAATCCGATGAGCCTGTTAGCGCTGCTTTTCGTAATGAGTTTGCCGGTGACCAGTATGGCGGATTGATGGCATTGAGCGCCACCGTCTATCGGTATCTGAGTCCGGATGCACATCGCCCGATCTTGATAACCCTACTTTCAGCAGGGGCCATGGCCTTAAGTGTGGCTATTTTATATGCTGGATTACGTGGGCAATTTGACAAGAAAATTGCTTTAATGGCTTGCTGGATTTTCGCTTTATATCCCGAAGGGATATTGCTGGGTTCTTCCCAAATGCGAGAACCGTTTTTAATCCTGTTTTTTACCCTTCTGATCTGGTCGGCCACACGCTGGATGGATCGTGATAAGCCTGAATTGGGCGGCTTGATGTTTGTGATAGGTTCTTTCACACTGGTTTTGCTCTCGTCACGGGTTGCGTTACTGATCATTGGGATGGTCATCCTTTGGGTGTGGATTATTGAATCACCAAAAATCAAACAACGCTGGATTAAGTATGCAGGTTGGATCATCATTGGTCTGGGGATGGTTGGCGCATACTGGATCATCCGTGATTTGGTCATCGATGCGTTGCACTGGGATACCCTGCAAACGGTGGCGCGGTCGGGACGTATCCAGTTTCAACTTTCTGCACTGCCAGAATGGTTGCATTTCCCCTTTGTGTTCACCTATGGACTGCTGCAGCCCGTTCTGCCAGCAGCTATAGCTGCACCAGCGCCCGCCATCTGGTGGAGCCTTGCAATTTTCAGAGGTTTAGGCTGGTACATCCTATTGCCATTTTTGGCGTATGCCCTTTTCCGATCTTGGCGTTTGGAACCTTCGAATAGAAAGCGATGGTTGGTGGTTCTGATCCTCCTGGCCTGGATTTGGGTTTTTATTTCATCAGCACGGGCTGGCGGCGACCAGTGGGATAACCCGCGCTACCGCACGATATTCTTGCCATTCATGGTGACTGCAGCGAGTTGGGCTTTCCATTATTGGCGACAACAAAAAGACCGCTGGTTGGGGCGGGCACTGGTGATAGAGGTCATCTTCCTGGTCTTTTTCACCCAATGGTATCTCAGCCGTTATTTCCACTTCTTTCCGCGTCTTAACTTTTTTGTCATGATCCTGGTGATATTTGCCCTCAGTTTGGGGGTGATTGTGGGCGGAATTATCCGGGATCGGCGTAAGGCCATCAATGTCTTGACGCAAGATTGATAGTCGTTATAATTCATACATTGAATTTTAAATAGGAGTATCCTTGTACCTCTCAATCATTGTCCCTGTTTTTAATGAAGCAGAAAGTTTAGCCCGGCTTAAAAAAGCTTTAGACCAGGCTCTGGATGGATTCGAGAAAGATTGGGAAGTGATTTTTGTTGATGATGGCAGCCTGGATACCAGTCCACAGACACTGGAAGGGATTGCCACAGAAGACCCGGAGCATTGCCGGGTGATATTATTACGCCGTAATTTCGGACAAACAACGGCTATTGCTGCTGGAATTGATCATGCCCAGGGGGATGTGATTATTTTAATGGACGCTGATCTGCAAAATGACCCGGCAGACATTCCCCTGATGGTTGCAAGGCTTGAGGAAGGTTACGACGTGGTCAGTGGTTGGCGCAAAGACCGGCAGGATGCTTTTCTGACCCGTAAACTCCCATCACAAATAGCTAACGGTTTGATTTCCTGGGTGACCGGTGTAAAGTTAAATGATTATGGTTGCACACTCAAAGCCTACCGGCGTGAGGCGATTACCGGTTTCCGGCTTTATGGAGAAATGCACCGCTTTATTCCTGTTTATGCCCATTCACTGGGTGCACGCATTGTCGAGATGCCCGTCAGACATCATCCCAGGCGTTGGGGAAAGGCCAAGTATGGCCTTGAACGGACTGCCAAGGTTGTCCTGGACCTGTTTACGGTCAAATTCTTGAGTTCTTTTTCCGGAAAACCAGGCTATCTTTTTGGTGGGATTGGGGGCGTGTTTATCTTGGTCAGCATGGTTATGATGATTGTTTTGGCTGTTCGCCGGGTAACTGTGGGTACAGCCGTGTTAACTTCGCCCTTTTTCCTGGTATCAATTGTGATGCTCTCCTTTGGTTTTCAATCCCTCCTGATGGGTTTAATCGCTGAGCTTTTATCACGGACCTACCATGAATCCCAGCAGAAACCAACCTATACCATCCGGCAGAAAATCGGTATCACTGTGCCCTTAAGGGATCAGGAAGGCCTTCCACACGCATGAAATTTCGTCACACTGAAAAACAGTCCAGAGTGAAATTACTGCGTTTAATTGGGTCAGCCCTTGCCTTTAGCGTGGTCGCTTATTTAATCTGGCAAAACCGTGTTGATTTTGTGGATGCGTTAATAAGCCTTCCTGGCGGATTGCTCCTGGTCGTATTGGTCCTGGCATTTGCCTCACGGTTCGTGAAAACCTTACGCTGGTTTATTCTCCTCCGTGTGGTTGAGCCCCGGATTACTTTTACCCAGGTCTTCAAGCTCTCTTTTGTTGGTTTATTTACCACCAATGTGCTGCCAACCACAATTGGCGGGGATGTGGTTAAACTGGGCGGGGCAGTTCAGGCAGGGTTTTCATCATCTACAATTGCTGCCTCACTGGTGATTGATCGCCTGATTGGGATGGCAACCATGGCAACCTTTCTCCCATTAGGGGTATTGCGCATCATCCAGGCAGATCTTTCACGGGTGATGATGGCTGCAGCACCCGTCAGCCCATCTATTAACCGGCTCTGGGAAAAATTCACGGCTTTTCTGAATAATACCTGGCAGGCTTTGCGTTTATGGTTCAAACAACCCGGCAGCCTCATCTGGGCGGGATTATTATCCTTTGTGCATATGGCCTGCACCTTCACTATGGTGACGGTAATCCTGGGGGGGCTGGCTGATCCGGTGACCTGGTGGACAGCAGGCGGGCTGTGGGTTCTGGTTTATTTCATCACCCTGATCCCTGTTTCAATTAATGGTTTGGGATTGCAGGAAGTTTCCCTTTCACTGATATTTGTCAATTTTGCAGGGATTGCTGAATCTAACAGTCTGGTGCTAGCATTGTTAATGCGGGTGACCTTCATGATCGCCAGCCTGCCCGGAGCATTTTTCCTACCGGGGGTTATGTCAGGAGCGAGGCAATCATCCAAAGTTAACAATGAAGAAAGCATGTCATGACTGATGGTTTAAGAAAAACATCAAATTGGCAAGAAAACCAGAAGACATCTGGGCCAGTTCAGGCAATCCGTTTCTTTCTAATGATTGCACTGGCGGCAAACTGGGTTGTGGTCATCTTGATGATGTTTGAGGACTATGGGCTTGGGTCTATATTAGGTTTTTCAGGAAGTCGGCTACTGTCACTATGGCCTTTTTTTCTGTATATTGCAATCCTGACGTTCTTTTTATTTCTGACCAACTCACAATGGTTTGAGGTACTCTTAAGGTTTTCGAGCGCGATTATCGGCGCAATTTCCCGGTTAGGTGTGATTAATTGGTTCTTAGCCGGTGTGCCAATCCTGGTGTTTGGCTTTTATCATCTGGTTGGATGGGAGTTGACCGTTATTGATAATCTGCCAAAGATCTGGGTATTTGCCCATGTGAGTTTGGTTGGTGGCGTTTTTCTGATCGCTACAGGGAAGGCGGACACGGGAAAAGGTCTGTTGGCTATTTTTTCGGTATATGGCGTCATTTTGTGGGCAATTTACTACATCCCAAATGTTCACACCTACCCGCTTTCTATGGGATGGTCTGAGACCAGCCGATATTATTATGCCTCGTTATATCTTTCGCCTGTAATTTACGGACAGCGGGTGGCGCTTTCTTCGTTGCATCCATCCCGTTATCTGATGCAGGCTGTGCCGTTTTTATTACCCTCACTGCCCCTTTGGTTTCATCGTTTGTGGCAGGTCATTTTGTGGGTGGCATTAGGCCTGGCTGGCGGATATGGGTTGGTTAAGCGAATCAAGCCCGCTGATCGATTGATTGGCATCAGCCTGGCTGCCTGGTTTTTCCTGTTTATTTTTCAGGGACCGGTCTATTATCACCTGATGGTGGTCATCATCATTGTGCTCTTTGGTTTTGACAAAGAACGATTAGGCCGTTCCCTGGGCTTTGTTATGCTTGCTTCACTGTGGGCCGGTATCAGCCGGGTAAACTGGTTCCCCATCCCGGGTATGCTGGTCGTCACTCTGTACGTTCTGGAAATACCAGCCGGAAAGAAGTCTTTCTGGCAATACTGGCGCTGGCCGATTATGACCGTTTTGCTCGGGTTTTTCCTGGCCTTCGTTTCACAGGCAGGGTTTGCAGCGATCAGTGGTAAACCACCGGATGTATTCGTGTCCAGTTTTCAATCACCGCTCTATCGCTATCGGCTTTTCCCGAATGAAGCCTTTGGCCCAGGTATCATCAATATGTTGATTACAGTTACTTTTCCGGTATGGGTTGTTTTAATCTGGCGTATCCTGCCCCGGGTTCGTGCCTGGCGATTTTTCCGGTTGCTGGCCTTAGTAAGTATTCTGGTTACGCTATTGGCAATGGGCTTGATTGTGAGCATGAAGATTGGCGGCGGGAACAACCTGCACAACCTGGATGCCTACCTCGTGTTCCTGGCTGTGATTGGGGCTTATGTAGCCTTCAATCGATTTTCACCCGACCGTCCGGATCGATTGCCAGCATGGACAGTTCCCGCGCCACTGCTGGTGTTTGTTTTTCTGATTCCCACAATCTTCGTACTGGATCTCATCCGCCCGTATCCTGACCTGGAAAATGAACGTGCCTGGGAGCATATTAACCAAATTCAAGACCTAATCAATGAACGGGTTGTAGAAGGTGGCGAGGTCTTATTTATCCAGAACCGGCATTTACTGACATTCGATATGATCGAAGGTGTAACACTGGTGCCTGAATATGAAAAAGTTTTCCTGATGGAAATGGTGATGTCAGGCAATCAGGCCTACCTGGAACAATTCTGGTTTGATCTAGACATGCATCGTTTCGATCTGATCGTGACTGAACCCTTATCCCTGGCCATTAAACCGTTCACTGAACCATTTGCGGAAGAAAACAACTACTGGGTGGAAAGGGTTGGTTGGCCAATGATGGACTCCTACAACACCATCTTAGACCTTTATGAAAGCGGGATGTGGGTGATGGCGCCAAAAACTGGTCAGTCATTGCCTTGACCCTCAAGCCGGGACGATTATAATTCAATTGTTGAAATTATGATGACACTAGACATACAAAGCAGCGAATTTCGTGATTTAGCCTTACTTCTCCAAATTGAGGATGATCCGGATGTTTCACAGGCCAAACTGGCCGAGGATCTGGGTGTGGCCATTGGAACAGTTAACTGGCATATCAAGAGGTTGGTTGAAAAAGGATTGGTTAAAGTCAGGCGTGCCCGGCGGCGAAAATTGCGTTATATCATTACACCGGATGGGATGGCTGAACGAGCAAAACTGACGGTGGCTTATGTTGAAGAATCCTTCCGGTTGTTCCGTCAGGTGAGGCATACTGTAACCGGCCTGCTTTCTGAATTAAAAGACGAAAATATCCATGCCGTGCGCCTGGTTGGAGAGGGTGATATTTTTGAAATTTGCCGGCTAACCTGCCTGGAGCATAGCTTTACTCTGACGGATAATGCTCATAGCCCATCCCTGGTGGTGGACGGTTTGAACATTAGGCTCGAGTATCATAGTGAACACAGGAAATCAAATACGAGGTGATATGACTGGAACATTTAACTGGGAAGAAAAACGGATCTGTGTGACGGGTGGAGCCGGCTTCCTCGGTACACACTTAATCGAAGAATTGCGGCTTCGAGGGGCGGATCAAATATTTGTTCCCACCATTGAAGAATATAATCTGGTTGATCCGGAGGCGATCCGGCGGATGCTGGTGGACTCTGATCCTGATGTGATCATCCACCTGGCTGCGCAGGTGGGGGGTATTGGCGCTAATCTTAACCATCCGGCAGAATTTTTCTATGACAACCTGATGATGGGTGTCCAGTTAATCCACCAGGCCTACAAAACGGGTGTGGAAAAATTCGTGGCCATTGGAACAGTGTGTGCTTACCCGAAGTTTACACCGGTGCCCTTTAAAGAAGATGATCTGTGGATCGGATATCCGGAGGAAACCAATGCGCCTTATGGTATGGCCAAGAAAATGCTGCTGGTCCAATCTCAGGCGTATCGTGAGCAATATGGTTATAACAGCATATTCCTGCTGCCCGTCAATCTTTATGGGCCGGGCGACAATTTCGATCCCCGCAGTTCCCATGTCATCCCTGCCCTGATCCGCAAATGTTTTGAAGCAAAGGAACAGGGATTAGACCATATTATCGTTTGGGGGGATGGCTCGCCAACTCGGGAGTTCATCTATGTCAAAGATGCAGCTCGTGGGATAGCTATGGCTACAGAAAATTATAATGAATCCCTTCCGGTTAATATCGGTTCAGGGTTTGAGATCAGCATCAAAGATCTGGCAGAGAAAATTGTTCAAATGTCGGGGTTTGAAGGAGATCTGGTATGGGACACCAGTAAGCCCAACGGCCAGCCCCGGCGTGCGTTAGATATCAGCCGTGCCAAAGAAAAATTTGGTTTTGAAGCCGAAACGGATTTTGATGAAGGACTTCAAAAGACGATTGATTGGTACCGTGAAAACCAAAAATAAATGGAATAGTATTTACTGATGAATCGCCAAACCAATGACCAGATTGCCATCACACATCTTCGACCATCCACGGGATGGTTGTCGGTTGATTTTAAAGAATTATGGCGTTTTCGTGAACTGATCTTTTTTCTGACCTGGCGAGATATCAAAGTCCGTTATAAGCAGGCTTTATTGGGCGTTGCCTGGGCTGTTCTCCAGCCGTTGCTGACCGTTTTGATATTTACTGTGATCTTTGGTGTGCTACTCAGTGTACCCTCACAGGGATTACCTTATCCTTTATTTGCGCTTACGGCTTTGCTTCCCTGGCAGCTTTTTGCCACTGCATTGCAACGTTCGAGTATCAGCCTGGTTGGTAACGCCAACCTGATCACCAAGATTTATTTCCCACGTCTGGCAATCCCATTATCTTCCATTCTGGCTGCCCTGGTCGACTTTGGGGTCTCGTTTGTTGTTTTGATGGGTGTGATGGCTTATTATCGGTTCTGGCCGGGATGGAACATCCTTTGGGTCCCCCCGATCATCCTGCTGGCCTTATTGACCGCACTTTCGATGGGGTTATGGCTGTCTGCGTTGAATGTCCAATACCGCGATGTCCAGCATATGGTCCCCTTTATTGTTCAGGTATGGATGTATGCCTCACCAATTGTTTACCCGATTGAAACCATCCCTGCAGGTATCTGGCGCAGGCTTTATGGCTTAAACCCAATGGTTGGTGTTATTCAGGGCTTTCGATGGGCATTATTGGACGGAGCGCCACCCGATGCCACCATGTTGATATCGATTGGCGTGATGGTCATTTTCCTGATTAGCGGCCTCTATTACTTCCGGCGAATGGAAAAAACATTTGCCGATATTGTTTAG
>SKPR01000026.1 GCA_007119455.1 Candidatus Brevefilum sp.
GAACAAACCGCCCAGTTTATTAAACCCACCAGACAGCTTACGGGCTGGCGTGGACCTGGGTACAGCCTACATGGTTTTGGCAGTTCTGGATGCCCAAGGGATGCCCCTGGCAGGTGAATACTGCTTTGGCCAGGTGGTTCGTGATGGGCTGGTGGTGGATTATGTTGGCGCTGTGGATATCCTCAGAGCAATGAAAAAGAGGGTGGAGGCGCGAATCGGCAGAACATTGACTCATGCGGCCAGCGGCTTTCCGCCCGGCGTACCGGGTGCCGAAGTGCGGTCAACGGCAAATGTCGTTCAGGCTGCCGGTATGGATTGCCCGGACCTGATTGACGAGCCTTCTGCAGCCAATAACGTATTGGGATTAAAGGATGGTGCCATCGTGGATATCGGTGGCGGGACAACGGGCATTGCTGTGATAGAAAATGGAGAGGTCGTTTATACGGCCGATGAGGCAACAGGCGGAACCCATATATCACTCGTGATCGCTGGCAGCTCAGACATGAGCTTTGAAGAAGCTGAGGAACTAAAAAAAGATCCTGCAGAACAGAGCCGTCTTTTTCCGGTGGTGAGACCCGTTATGGAGAAAATGGGCACGATTGTCGAAAAGCACATCCGCGGTTCGAACGTCAATTCAATCACCCTGGTCGGTGGAACATCTCTGTTCCCGGGCATTGCCAAAGTAATCGAAGAGGTCACAGGTCTACCAACCCATGTGCCGGATCATCCCCTGTTTGTGACGCCCGTTGGGATCGCCATGCACGACAGGTCAGGTTTTTAATCGAATTGAAAGGAGCCAGTATGGCTGATAATTTTTCGTTACGCTGTTATTGTTTTATTGATCGTATGCAGGCCCAATTTTCCGCATTTGTTGGGACAATCACCCAGGGTGATTTACCGGTGGAAGGGATGGCCTCACTGTTTGTTGAAATGGCGCCCGGCAATGAGGTTTTTCGAGTGGTTGATATTGCCGTAAAAGCAACCGAGGCTAAACCAGGCGCTCAAATCGTTGAACGCGAATTTGGGATGTTTGAAGTCCACTCCCTCAACCAGGCGGCCGTCAAAGAGGCCGGACAGGTTGTTCTGGACCGCCTTGGCTTGAAAAAAGAAGATCGTATCAAACCAGAGGTGGTTTCCAGCCAGGTAATCACACGTATTGATTCTTACCAGGCTCAATTGCTCAATCGTTTCAGGAGGGGCAGCATCCTGGTCCCAGGTGAGACACTTCTGGTTTTGGAATGTGCGCCAGCTGCTTATATCAATTTCGCCTGTAATGAAGCAGAGAAAAAAGCGAATATCAAAATCATCCATGTGTCTTCTGTGGGGCGCTTTGGCCGGATGTGGCTTTCTGGAACCGAATCTGAGATCGTCACGGCAAAAAATGCGGCAACCCAGGCTCTGGAATCCCTGGAAGGTGTGGCTGGCTAATTAATCGCCATCCGAAAGAAAGGAGAAATTAATGCCGAAAGAATTTTTTACAGAACGGGATATTGAGGACATGGCCGCTCGCGGCCAGCATACCCTGACGGTAGGCGATGATGTGGTACTGACTGAGCTGGCCTATGAGAAAGCTGAACAATTGGGTGTCAAACTGGTCCAGCCCCACCCCCTGCCCCCTGCTTCACCAGTCAGGCCTTATTTATCCGAACCGGTAGCAGCCCCCAGCAGCAAGACCTGCTGCGATCAACACCCCAGACACGATGAAGAGGCTTTACGACAACGCATTCGGGAAGCTGTCAAAGCCAAATTGGGCAATGAAGTCGATTCCAATTTACTGGAGACGATTATTACCCGCGTTTTGAATAACGTGAGGATTAAATAAATCATGTTATTCGGGCGAGTTCACGGCACGGCAGTTTGCACGGTTAAATACCCCGGCACCGAAGGGATCAAATTACTGGTGGTGCAACCGCTTAATAAAGACCTTGAGCCGACAGATGTGCTTCAGGTTGCCGCAGATGTCGTGCAGGCCGGCATCGGGGATCTCTGCGTCATGGTCCGCTCCCGTGAAGCTGCCCTGGCCATGCCCGAGATCCAGTTTGTTCCGGTTGACCTGGCCCTGGTCGGAATCGTGGACGAGTTGTTCGTACGCCCACATGGCGATTTTGATTACACCCTCAAGCCGGGATCAACCCACTATACCTGATGGATGATCTATGATCTTAGGAAAAGTTGTTGGCACCGTGGTCACTACAATCAGTCACCCGCATTATAATAACCGGCGATTACTGGTTGTCCAACCGATGGTCACTGAAGGTGAAACCGCTGATGGTGATTTCATTGCGGTCGATCATGCCCAGGCCGGGATCGGTGATACCGTATTGGTCAACCGTGAGGGCAACGGTGCGCGCCAGGTGCTTAACCTCCCAAATGGGTGCATCATCTCAGTCATCGTTGGGATCGTTGATATGGTGAAAATGGATGCAAAGTGATTTGATGTTTCGTTTCAAGAAAGTTCTAAAAATATCCTCAATCAAATAAATTAATTGTTTTTTCCTGGGGGAGTGGCATTTAGTAATAATCAGTGGTGGTTATAACCCAAAAGCTTTCTGAACCCGGGATAGGTTGTAGAGGGTCATTATTTTAAACAGATTGTCTATGCGAAAGATTCTCAACTACGCTGAAAGAAGCCTAAAATCCGCGAGTTTGTCCTTCCCAGGGGGGGTCTTTTTCTTCGACAAATTCATGCACCCCCGGGCCACCTAAATTCCGCAAGCGCCAGATTCCATAAATATAACTGAGCAGCAAAATGAGGATCGTGAAGGGCCATCCCAAGACAATATTCGCCCAGGCCAACCGCCCAGGATCGCTTAATTGAAAGAGATAAACTTGTGTGCTCAAACGAAGGGCGAAGAACGCGGCCCACATCCAGGTTACCTCCCGGTAGGCAGGCTGAATGTCTTCACGTTCAAACCAGTCCAGCGGCCAACCGCGGGTGAGATGACTGGCTAAGGCTGCTAATGGCATCCCAACCAGGTTGCTGATCACCGCTAATATCAACAATAATCCGCTGCTGATCATTGCCGGGATGAAATAACTGGCTGCCTGGCGGGTGAGATAAGCCAGTCCGGCTGCTAAAATTACCCCGGCTAACCCCCCAACTGCATAGAACCAGGATTCACCTCGAATTACCCTGACCAAACCTAACATAATAGCCAGTCCAACCGCTGTGAGGGCAGCAACATCAAGTCCGAACAACGCGTTGACGATAACAAAAATGATCGGTGGCAGAATGGCATCAATCGTCTTACCCGAAATAACGGATCGGAGTTCCTCCCAAAGTTCCTTTGCTTTTATGGCCATGAGAACCTCAATTAACACTGGCTAAAGCTCTTAGATCACGCAATCAGAATAAGCCCAAACACAATTTCAGTTGCCAGACTGATGAAATTGGATTTCATTACAGAATTATCCAAAAACATCGAGACAAAACGCACCAGCGCGATGGCAAGATAGGTCATCCCCAACATGAAAAAGGTTTCCTGTGACCTGAAGTAAAGGGGTACAGCTCCTAAGGCAATGAATAATCCGCCAAATATAGAACGGACCTCGGTGATACCTCTACCTCCCACTACTTTCAGACCTGTGAAGTCATACACTGCATCAGGCTTAAATAGTGACAGTAAACCTGTCAGAACAGTGGCAATTGCTGCAATGATTTTGAAAATGAGTAAAACGTCCATGACCTACCCTCCCAGTCTTAAAAACGATTGTCCTACCCCATAATAACTTATACAAATCATACCCGAGATTTCAGGACAGATTCGGTACGCCCACCCAGGAAAAACCATAACCAATCCCCTTCACAACGATAAAGCAATATCAAAACATACAGGCTGGCCGTGAAGAATCCCAGCACCATCACCAAAACAATCCAGATGACAGCAACGGGCACACTTTTTTCACGAAAGGCAATCCAAATAGAAAATAAAGCAAAACCGACATAAAGGTCAACAATCGAAACCACACCCCAGGGATTGGCTAAAAGCTCCGCACCGTCAGTGCCAAAATCACCATTGATAAAACCATTTAATAAAGCCCCTGTCATTGCCAAGAGGCCAATCCAGGCTATTAATTTTGCGATTCTCATACCTTTTCTCCATGGGAGATGATCATGATAACCATTTCTTCAATCCCTTAGCTTCCGATTTGGGATCCGTTTCACTTCGGATCCAGTTGACACAGACGGCGCCTGGCCCCACATGCGCACCTAAGGCGGGAGTCACTTCCGAAACAAAGGGTTCGGGCATGTCAGGGTAGGCCTCACACAACTCCTTGACCAGGGTATTGGTTTGGGTTGTTTCATTGGCGTGGGTGATGCCAAATACTTCAGCTTTGGGGAAATTTTCAAGCGCGGTATTCAAGACACGCTCAAAGGCCTTGCTCTTGGTACGCGCAATTTCCATGCGTGAATTATGGTTATTCATTTTTAATATCGGCTTGATTCCAAGCAGGCTGACGACATTATGCTGGATCGAACTCATTCGCCCCCCTCGTAAGAGGTAATCTATCGTATCTAACTTGGCATAAGCAAAGGCATTTTCAATCGATTTATCAATCAGCTGTCTCACCTCCTCAACCGACATACCCGCCTTAGCTGCCCGAGCGGCCTGGATCACGATCAACCCTTCAGCCAGTGAGAGGTTGCCGGAATCAATCACCGTGACAGGAATGCGATCAAATTGCTGGGCTGCCACTTCGGCTGATTCACAAATCGCACTGAGAGAACGGGATATGTGGATCGAAAAAATCGCTGTTGCACCTTGATCAGCGAGATCTTCATAAACCTTAATGTACTGACCAGGAGATGGTGCAGCAGTAGTCGGGTGGGGATCAGCTGTGGGAAGGCGATTGTAAAATTCCTCCCGGCTCAATTCAACATTATCCTGATAGCTCTGGCCATCCAGCATAATATAAACAGGAACTACCGAAATGGGCAGCGTTTCGAGAACGGCCCGGGGGATATCGCTGGTGCTGTCTGTCACAATATGTACGGTCATAATAACCTCCCTGATGATCAGGATTTATTCATTGGATCATTATTAATTATGTAACTGCTCAGGCTTTTCTGCTGCTGAAGGCTGGTGGGAATGTTCATTTTCCCTTGCATGCTGAGAAATTACTTAAATATTATACAAGAGAAATAGGATTTTATCATTGAACAGTATAAGGTTAAACTGAATTTGCTTTGTTTTTAAATAAAATGGGAAATAGAATTTTGCGTTCTAAGGATTGACTGCAGCCGTGCACCTCAGCTTGAAGGCGAGGCAGATTACAAAGCTGAACGGATCCACTTCACCACCTCCATCCACATACTGGCCAGCAGTGCAAAAGCAACAACCAGAACCCACTGCAGCGGTTGGAGAGCGGTTGTGTTCAATATCGATTGTACAAAAGGCCAATGGGTCATCGCCAGAACAAAGGCAATCATCCCCAACAACCAGCCGACGGCAAATGTGTTTGAAAACAGTCCCTGCTTGAATAGAGGTGTTTTTTCCTGCTTGAGGTTGAAAGCCAAAATGATGTGGCCCAACAGCCAGGTTGAAAAGGCTGCTGTTCGAGCATTATTCACATCCCGACCCAAGCCCAATGAAAGAAAATAAACAATCAGGATGGCTATGGTTAATCCGGCCATATTTCTTGCAATGCGTTTGCCCACATCCCAGGATAAAAACCGTTTACGCTTGCGGGGTTCACGATCCATCACATCGGGTTCTGCTGTCTCGCTGATGAAAATGGTCGAAGAAGCAAGGTCCATCAGCAATTCTGTAAAAATGATCTGGATCGGGGCCAACGGAAAAGGAATCCCAAAGAAAAGGGGAACGATAAAGATCGTAAGCAAAATCGCTTTGGCTGAAAGGTAGTAAGTGATCCCTTTGCGGAAGTTATCATAGGCCTTACGCCCAATCGCCACGCCATCCGGCAAACGGGCAAAATTATCATCAGTAAGCACCAGATCAGCGGATTCCCGGGCTACATCGGTTCCCTTTTCGCCCATGGCCACACCGATGTGGGCCGCATTCAGGGCAGGGGCATCGTTGATCCCGTCTCCGGTCACAGCAACGGTTTCACCTGATCGCTGGTAGGCTTCAACCAATTTTAATTTTTGTTCAGGCGTTGTTCTGGCAAATATGACTGTGTCCTTCACGATCTGCTCATATTCCCGGTCATCTTTATCATCCAACTCATGACCGATAATCACCTGTTCAGTCTCAAGTCCGGCTAATTGGGCGATATGCGCAGCTGTTTGGGGTGTATCACCCGTGATCATGACCGTTCGCACCCCAGCCTTGCTGAGTGTCGTAACTGCATCCGGGACCTCTGGCCGGATTGGGTCATCTATCACTGCTGCACCAGCAAAATACAGGGATTGTGGCAGACCATTCTGAAGCTCACCTTCACCCAGGGCATAGGCCGTGATTCGTTTCCCCTGGGCAGCTAATGTCTCAACCTCGTCTCTGAAATCATCACGGAAATCCCGATCCCAGGTCTTTTCGGAGCGTTCACCGGACAAATCAAGCCTGCCAGCCGATTGATCAAGCAACACATCCAAACGACCGGTCACAAAATGCTTTTTGACCCCATCAACCTGGTAGGTCAACCTGCGGAATGCAGCTCCCCGAGAAAAACCAGAAAGGTCGACCAGTTCACCCGGTTCCTCAAAATCCAATTCAGCTAAAGCTTCTCCGGCATTAACTAAGGCCAGATCGGTCGGATCATTGGAAGTCTCAGGGACAGAAGCGAGGGCAACGTCCATAAATCTGGCCTTCTTCAGAGCAGAATCCGAGCCGTTTTCTTCAGCAAAGGCAAGTGTTTGCCCTTCAGGCAACAGTACATTTACAAGGCGCATCTGGTTTTCAGTCATGGTGCCAGTCTTATCGCTCAAAACAACATTGACTGAACCTAACGTCTCAGCGCCATACAATCGCCGTACAATCACATGTTTACGGGCCAACTCAAGGGCGGCAAGGGCGAGTGCCATGGCGATGATGATTGGCGGCTGCCCCGGGACCATTAAAAAGGTCAGAGAAAGCCAGGTCAATACCATCTCCTCCAGGGCAAACCCCAACAGGAGACCGATCAACGGAATCAGCAAACTGACGCCCAGGGCGACATACGCCAGGGTGGACGCCAGGTCATCCATTTCTTTCTGCAGAGGTGTTTTTTCCTGATCACGACGTGTCGCCAGCTCTGCCACGCGACCTAATTCAGTCTGGCTTCCTACGGCCATCACCAGGGCTTTCCCCTGCCCGTCCAGAGCCGTGGTACTGGCAAACACCGCTGTTTTTCTTTCAGCCAGGGGTATATCCGCTGAAATATCCGCATCCGCTGCTTTTCTAACCGGAGCAGATTCCCCGGTCAGGGTGCTTTCATTGACCAGTAATCCTGCTGATTCGACCAGCCTGGCATCGGCCGGGATGCGGCTGCCTGAGCGCAACGGCAGAATATCACCAACAACCACGTTGATAAAATCAATTTCTCGCTGTTCACCATCCCGCAAAACGGTCGTGGTCGGCGCTTGAACTTCACGCAGCCTGGCCATCGTCCGATCGGAGCGGGCTTTATTGAGCAGGTGTACGCCGATATAAATCGCCACCACAAAGGCCATCACCACAGCTTCCTGAATTTGTCCTAAGAGCAGAGATATGCCGGCAATGGAAAACAAAACCAGCATCATGGGGGATTTGACACTATCCCATAATAAAACCCATATGGGCGTTGGTCCCCGTTCTTCCCACTGATTGCACCCAAAGCGCTGTCGATTAGATTCAACCTGCTCTGAAGTCAGCCCCCGATCCGGGTCAACATCGAGGTAATGCAAGAGATCTTTCACTGAAGAAGACCACCAGTTATCAGGTGTTCTTTGTTCAGTTGTGTGCTGAGTTTTGCTCATTTTTTCTCACTTATGGACCAAACCAAAAATATTTTTTTATCAAATGGTTGAACGTGAGAAGCCATTTTTAATATACCGAATGCCGATGAGCCGTTCAACTTATCCCAATTGATTGATTATTTATCTTTTTTTTGTTTGTTTTTTCCTGGTGGAACCGGAATCAGAACCGGCGTGTTTTTCTTGTAAGCCTGGTAATCTTCCCGGTTGCCCCAGCGTCGATCAGCCTTTTTTTCCAGCATGGGGATCCCGCTGATGAGTGTCAATTGTATGATCACCCAAACCGGAGAGATGAGTGTCAACAATGCCCAACCTCGCAGAACGGGCAATGCAATAATGGCCACACCAATCCACAGCACGATCTCACCAAAATAATTGGGATGGCGAGACCAGGCCCATAACCCGGACCGGATGAATTCACCTTCATTTTGCGGATTTGCTTTAAAAGCGCTCTTTTGTGCATCTGCAATCAGTTCAACAAAGTATCCAAATGCCCAGACGACGAATCCGATTGCCGCCGACCAGCTTAATGGCCTTTGGACGGTGGCTGTGATGGCCGCCAGGGCTGCTGCAGCCGTAAACGTGACCCACAAGCCCTGCAGAGTCCAGGTGAGCAAGAAACTGGAGAAAGAAACCTTGATTTCATCAAACCGCTCATCCTTACCAGCCTTCATGATCCGGGTGAAGAGAAAAGTCCCCAATCGGGTAGCCCAAACAACAACCAGCACGAGGAGCAAAACCGCCCGTTGGTCAATGCGCGGTAGAAGCAGGACCGTCACGGCTGTGATGGTGATATACGTCAGACTGCCGGTCAGATCAAAGAATTTTTCGCTTTTCTGAAGGTAGGCAATCACAAAAACGATCCATTGGATCAGATAGGCGCTGGCAACCGCCAGCCAGAAAATCGGAATTTCATCGATTAAGAAACTCCCCCGCCCACCAGCCCAGGCCACGCCCACCCCAATTGCAACAGCAAAAAGCACACCTGCATAATTTTTAAGCATTTTGGTATTCAATGATTACTCCTATCCCTGAAAGAGGCAATAACTTGAAAAATAAATTAGATTTTTCCACTTATAATCAATTTTACCGTGACAACCTGTAATAAGAAAACGCCAGCGTAAAAACTGGCGTACATCTTGAGAAAGACAAATTTATTTTTTTCTCACGAATTCAATAAGGGATGAATCAGTGTTTAGGTATTCCCGGATTGGCCTGAGCTGGACTAAATCACGATCATCGATGTGTGGATTCCGCCCAGGCTGAAGGGGAGCTTTTCCCACACATCTCCGTAATCCCCGGTATACCAGACATCACCATTCGCCAGTCCAGCGAATAAATAACCCGGATTCTCGGGAATTGTGGCAAGGTCATAGGCCATATCGTCCAGCGGTTCTGGTAATCCACCCGATAGCTGCACCCAGGGTTCGTCACCCGCTTTGCGATAAATATGGGCATTGGCCTTTCCATCCTGATGTGCCGGTGGGTCAAATTCACCACGCAGCAGTTTGGGCATTTCTGATGCGGATAAATACCATAGATCAGGTTGCCCCGGATCGGGTGCGACCATCCAACCATACTTTGAGCCCAGGCCGTCTTTGGATTTTCGCCAGGTCCGCCCGCCATCCTGGCTGAAGGAGACGCCACCACCGCCGCCTTCATAAGCCCATTGACCGGAGAAGGGGTGGAATTTAAGCGAATGGCAATCCCGCTGGCCGCCGCGCAGGTGTTTCGTCCATGTTCTGCCTCCATCCTCTGAACGCATCAAAGCGCCCACCTCAATCCCGGCTAATAACACATCAGGGTCCTCAGGTGACACGGCCAGGCCGCTCACGTAAGGCGTTACTCCGGGCGGATCAGCCGGTGAGAACCACCAGAATTGCTTCCTCTTTCGCATGGCTTCGAGCTCTTCCCAAGACCCACCGCCATCATAAGAAACAAACAATGAAACTGGTTTGCAGCCGGCGTAAATTGTTCTGGGGCTTGCTGGATCAATGGCGATTGACTTCACCGGCAGGTGCGCCATACCGATGCTGGTCCAGGTTAAACCGGCATCTTGAGAACGTAAAATGCCCTTATGTTGGGTGGCAGCATAGACAATTTGGTGATTTGTGGAATTGGCGACCATCCTGTTGATCCAGGTTTCCTTTAACGGATTGGTGACAATCCAGTGGTTGTTTCGATATTCAGCCCGCGCTAAAGAATTACCAGTTGCAGCAAGAAAGATTCGCTGATTTATATCCATTATTTATCTCCTGTGTTGATAATGTTTTATCGGAAAAACAAATATATAAGGACATCATTGACAAATTGTTATGGCTAAATATATCAATATAATTATCCTCTATTTTGTCGCATTTAAGCAATATAATAATTTGAAATTGATCTTATTTTCCGCGTCATGTAGATCCAATTTGGCTCATTATTTTTGTTGTGTCAAACCATCCACACGATATAGATTATAAGCCGCCAAAGACAGAATTTGATCTGGGAGGAATCCAAACCTGCCCGGATCAGCAAAGCCTTTTTCTCCTGGCTATGCACGGGCAGTGCATTTTTGTTAATTTCCGACGATTTGCTTTCGGCAGAACTTCGTGAACAAATCACGTTTTGTGAACTTTATTGATGATCGTGTTTTCTCCTTCACCCAACTCTAGATAATAATAAAGGATCGTTTCATCATAGACACGGAGATAACCCTGGCTGAATCAATCAGTCCTTCATAGAATATGCCTTCATCAGATTATGCAAACATCGACCGACAACAATCCAGACAACCTGGCTAGTCTAGCTGGGCGCTATGCAATTCTGGCGGGATGATCACCGACTGAGTCACTGAACCCACATTCAAATGACTTTTAGTTTATGCTATAATTAATAAATACAATTAGTTTTTTCGAACAAATCCTTTAGAATTAGTTTTCAAAGAAGAGGTAAAAATGAGATTTAACGCACCCACAAAAATCGCTTGGTATATAGCAGTGATTCTTGGCATATTGGGCATACTTGGCACCATAACTGATATCCCCTTGGTGTCAGAATATAGTTTCTGGTTTGTTGTTGCCGGATGGTTGTTACTGGCCATTGCAACAGTCGCTAAAGGTCTATAAACACCAATCTTTATGGGTCTGACTTTTTTTCTCAGCCCCATGATTTAAATTGCAAAACGCTAAAATACAGGACATTAACGAATATTATTTACGTCCTGTTTTAGGTTGGTTTGCTGATTATACCGATTTTATGGTCTATTGATCTGGCATGTGGTTAATGCTCTGATCCCGCACTTCACCACATGCGACCTTCATCATTCTCTTTAAAGACAACCTGCAGTTCAGATTTTAAGAAGATTTTCTTCTTTCAGGATTATTAATACCCAACAAACTCATATTCAAGATTTACGAATTCGGGGGATTTTAATCTTCGTGTTCAGCTTTATTAAGGCTGGCCATTCAACTGCTTGCCGTTAGTAGAAGCAAGAGGTTTTTTCATTCATCAAACAACAGTGGTTCAAGTTCAAGTAAGTCTTTGGTGAATAGCTCCAGGTCAATCCTTGCTGTTTCGGGATCTCTTTCTAAACCGGCAATAATCAGCTCAAGTCGCCTGGGTAAACTGAGCGCCAGCTCGGTATCCACTTCAATAACGTACGGCAGCAGATCATCCAAGCGCTGTTGGGTATCAACCAGAGCAGCTTCAGCCACCTCAGGTTCTTCTAAGAAAAGACCGATACGGGCACTGTTCACATCAACCAGCACTTGATAATACTTTAAACGTGCCGTAGCCAATGCCAATTCTTCTTGCATTGAAGCAACATCATCCTCCGCTTCTTGAATTCTTGTTGTAAGCTGGTCCACTTCAGAACCCAAGTCACTTAGTTCTTGGTTGGTTTCTTCCAACTCAGCCTGGGTATCAAGCATGGCATCAGATAAAGGTCTGTAGCGCAAAAAATAGTCTATCAGGAATCCTGCCAGGAAGGCAATTGCGATGACAGTGAGCCAGATAAGGGCCTGTCGCAAGAATTTTTTCGTACGGCTGGGTGGCGCTTTCTTCTCTTTTTCATCAGGCTTTATTTCTTGATCGGATTTACCAGATGTTCTTTTTGCTTCCGGGGTGTCGGACGCTGAGTGTTCTGATTTTGTCTCTTCATTATTTGTGTTCATGGCTTTTCTCTTCTATACTAGGTGGGCAATCAAAAGGCAGACTGAAAAAAGATCGTGACTGGCGTTTACCAAGGTCTTCAAATGGTGGGAAAGACCGGTAAGGTAAACCAAATTAATCAACACCAGCATGTCATTGCCACATTTACATCCTATCCATCACATAAAAGCAATAGGTTGGTTTGGATTAATTATACTCCAGGCTATGCTATATTCTAACCATTGGATGTTGGAGTCAGGGTATTCGCAAAGTTGGCGAAAAACCACGACTGGTAGCCCCCGGATTCTCCATGCATTGAGATTTGTCCGCAAATAGATGCATCAAAAAGCCTTCATATTGGGGAGAAGGTGGTGGATAGCGCTGGGTGAATTGATTAATTTACACACTCAATTCACGTGATCAAAAAGAATAGCTTTGCGATTGTCCTAAAGTTAATGGTGTCCAATTGCAATGAATCCTTGAAACTTATCAACCCGGACACAAGTTATGTCGAACATCATAAGTAGCTAATCAAATTTATCCCAATTGATTAGTGCTATAAAAGAAACAGAACA
>SKPR01000127.1 GCA_007119455.1 Candidatus Brevefilum sp.
CTTGAAGATGACGAAATGGAATTCTTAGGTAAAGCTATCCAGGGTGGTTATAAGACCCCAAAAGATCTGGCCCAGAATTTACAAGTTCTATTTGATCAACGAAAGTCCCGGACTGTATAGTCTGGCCAGTAAGAGGAAGAAAATGTTAAAAGACCTCATTCTACAGGCAAAAACGATTATCGAACGACCGCAACCATCCGATCAGGATCTGGCAGAAGCGGAAAATGCCCTCAGTGCCTATCTGGAAGCTTTGGCAACAGAAAGAATTACAGAACCAGTCGACTTTACAGAACTGGAACACGCCAACCGTTTATTACGAGAAGTTCGCCGGGAGCGGTCGAGACGTTTGGCCGAAGCTC
Organism: Candidatus Brevefilum sp.; assembly: GCA_007119455.1. GTDB lineage: Bacteria > Chloroflexota > Anaerolineae > Anaerolineales > Anaerolineaceae > Brevifilum. Next base: position 360 of record SKPR01000127.1, read on the forward strand.
AAAACCAGCAAAAAGAAATTGAAGACGCAGCGATGGTAGAAAAACCAACATCTGGTGAGCCGCCCTATGTCAACATTTCTCCGGATTTAGGTGAAGACGATCGTTACGATCCACTTAAAAAATTCCTCAGCAGCAGCCATGATCCAGAAGCTGAAAAATTAATGGATTCAGCCGAGGAGGCTTTTTACGCCGGGAATTATCAAAAAGCAATCCCGCTATTCGAGAAAGTGTTACAGATCGAACCAGGATGGTCTCGCGCCCAGGAACACCGGGATGAAGCTGAAGAATTTCTCAGAACGGGCAATATTCCCTCTGTTGCCCTACCACCTGAAGCAGGTAAAGCTTATGGTAAAGCCCAATCTGCTGCTCGTGTGTTCCGTTACCAGACAGCTCTTGATTATCTTGATGAAGCCTTCACAATTCTCCAAGAATCAGGCGTAAACCGCTGGCGTGAAGGTGAAGTGCTGCGGCAAGACCTGGACAACCAGATGCAGGCTCATGAGGTTTACCAGGAGGGTATGGCCCTTCTGAACCAGGGCGAATTGCAGGCTGCACTTTCGAAAATCCAGACTGCAGCCAGTGCCGTTGCCCTGCCAGAATATGTTGATAAAGCCAAAGAAGTCCGGCAGGATTTATCAACCCTGGATGAGATTGCCGATGTGGTCAACCTGAGTGGCAACATCCCGCCAGAAAAACTCGCTCAATCACGAACCAAACTGGAACACCTCTCACTGAAATATGGAGATATCCCCAAAATTAACAGGCTACGAAACCGGATGGAAGTTGTTTTGCCAGCTGTTTCTACAGCGCTGGTTGAAAAAATCCAAAGGTTGTTGCGGCAGGGTGACGCTGCCAGCACGCTTAAAGCAGCTAAAGAAACTTATGCCCAGGCAGAGGAAGCCCATGAAACCCTCCGGATTCTTCAGCCCGGCATCTCACAGCTACCGATATTGGAATCTGAAATTCAGGACTCCCGTCAGGAAGTTGAAAGATTGGAAGACAGCCTCCAGAGGGCTGAACAAACAATCGATAATGAGAACCGGTTCTTCCCTCAAAATTCTTTTAAGATCAGCAAACCCATCCGAAACCGTTTCCCCCAAGATCCCAAGGTTCTGGATCTCAAAGGCCGGTTACGCTGGTACCATATCAGCCTTTACAGTGGCGGTATCATCGGTGGCCTGATCCTCCTGTTGATGATGTGGTTTGGTGGCCGGGGAGTTGCGGGTATGATCCACGAGAGAAATCTCGCCCTGACACCATCACCGACAGCCACAGCCACGATCACGCCGACTGCGACGATCACGCCAACGCCGACAGAAACGCCCACACCCACACCAGAGCCAACCGAGACGCCTGATTTCACACCCACACCCACACCGGTGATCACAGGAACGGCGTTGCGGCCCCTGTTTGCCCGAAACGGATGCTATGAAGGCTTCCGGGCTACGGGCCGCATCCCCGAAGGCAGCGTGGTTAACCTGATTGCTCAATCTCAGCGGCTCTTTGACAACCTCAATCGCGAATGTGTATTGATTGAATACAAGGCTGATGACGCCAGCAGTGTGATTGGCTATATCCTGTTGATGGATATATCGATTCCTTAACCCGAGAACAGCAAACGAGATTAAACCTGACCGTGCAGTCAAGAAATTCTTAATATAGGTATTGGGTGAAAAAAAGTCTGAGGTATTTGGTTAATTTAATGAGGATCAATCAACCCGTTCAACAATTTCAGCAGGGATCATACTCCGTCCATCGGGGTTGCTATTCGCAACAATAACCCGTTCATCTTTGACAAGCCATCCTGAATATGGTCTGTCACCGCGGATTGGGCGCCAACCTGAGAGCACAAAGGGAACCGGGCCATCCGCAACCATCCATTCACCGTTATATTTCCTGGCAATATGGATATGGGTGCCAGTTGATCGTCCACCTTCACAGGAGGGATAGCCTAAGAAATCACCCCGTTCAACAAAGGTTCCCACAGGAACGCGGTCTGCATTGGCTATGTGGAGGTAGAAAATTGCCCAACCCGTTCGTTCATCACCATCTCCATCCAGATCAAGCACAAGAAAACCCGGGCCATCCCGTACAACCAGTCCATCATCGACAGCCGTGGTCGGTACAGAAGATGGAAAACACCCTGCCACTTCTGAAGGTGGGGCAAAATCTAAGGCTGCCCAGGGTGCGAGGCTTCCCCAGCCTGTATGCGGCCCACCAGTAAAGGCCCACACATGGTTTGGGGCGAAAGGGAATTGAAAATCCGGTTGGGTCAGTGAACCCGGGATGTGTGGTTCGATCAACCACGGATCGCCAAACATATCCTGGTAGGTCTGGCTGAATCCATCCGGGCTGACAGCATAATGATACTCAGCCACAGTCATGATCTGTGCGAAAAGGGATTGCAATGCCACAGTAGCTGCATTTTGCCAGGGGTCTGGGCGGACCAGAGAGCCATCAGCCAGATCAAATTCAGACAGATCACCATCTCGCCAGCGATAATAAGCGTCATTGAGCAGGTTGGCAGTAAAAGTCAATTGCCGGTAAACACCTGTCCAATAGCTTGAATCAAACCCGATAATATGTTGCTCGTCAACCGCATCTATCATCGGTGAAGAGATGGCGTTGCTCTGGTATTCGAGTAATGCCAGTAATAGTTTTGGGCTGACCGAGTATTGCAAAGCGATATAATCAATAATCTCGCCGGCTGTTCGGGTGCCGCTGAAAGCCCAGGCTTCATAGGCACTCAACCACCCGTCTTGCTGCAAGATAAAGTCTTGGGTTTTGAAACCCACAGCATCAGGGCCGTTCACAAAGGCTGCATCCGGGATCATCTGGAACGGTGTCCCCCATAAGGGGCGGTAATAGATGGGCATTTGCATTGGCATCCCAGGCGGCATGGTGCTGGCTTCCTCTGGAATGAATGAATTTGCTTTTAAGATTTCCTCGACTGATGTGTTAAAACGTACCGCTAAAGCATCCAGAGTATCCCCGGTTTGGGCCGTGTACTCAACCAGCTCCCCGGGAGAATAGGCTGGTCTGGTGGGAAATGGTGTGATCTCAGGATAAACTTCAACCGCTTCCTCATCAGCGGCTGGCGTTGGCAAGATCATGATAGGTTGCGTCGTGGGCGAACATGCACCCAGGAAGAAAACAACCATGATCAAGGCATAAATTAATCTTCGAATCTGCATAAACGGGAATTTCTTAGTAATGAATTAACATTTTTTCAACAAAGATGGAAATCAATCCATCATGCATTTATCAGGCCACAAGCATACTCCGAATGGAAGAAAAAGTCCAGAACATAGATCTGGCTAAGGCGATAACTGCCTTATTCTTCACGGACAATGTGAGCGGTTCTGGGGGAGGACGTATTGGCATAAATGATATCAGTCCCACGAGTTAACCACCCGGCATAAGGTCTGGTTCCAGCCCGAGCCGTCCATCCGCTGAGTACAAAGGGCAAAGGCCCGTCAGCAGGCACCCACTCGCCATTGTAACGGCGGGCAATATGGATATGCGTGCCTGTCGAACGACCCCCTTCACATGAAGGATGTCCGATCCGATCACCGACTTCCACCCAGGTTCCCCTTGGGATGCGGTTTTTCGTGGCGACATGCAAGTAGACCAATGTCCACCCGGTCTGTTCATAGCCGTCCCCATCCAGATCGATCACCACCACCCCATATTCTGACCGGACAACCAATCCGGGCATGGATGCCACCACCCATGCATTACTTTCAACACACCCGGGGAGTGCGCTTGAAGGTGCAAAATCCAACGCAGCCCATACATCAGCGGAACTCCAGGCGGGGTGCGGACCACCGGTAAAGGACCAGGTCACGCCCTTTTCAAAAGGAAGGATCATTTCGGGTTGGACGGTATCAGCCGGCATCAAGGGTTCAACCTCAAGCGCTCTGATCCACGGACTACCCAGCATGTCTTCATAGAAGATAAAGAAATTTTCGTCGCCATATAAATTCATGGCCCATTGTTCATAATCATAGAGCAGACTGAAAGCATGCATCAAACCTACCGAACCGGCATTTAAATCGGGCGCCAGACGCAATACCTGTCCCTGTGAAAAATTAACCACCAGACGGCGTCCTTCTCGCCATCCATAGTAACCATCCATCACAGAACTGGCAAACCAGGCCAGTTGTCGATATAATCCCTTTCTTCCTTCATTAATGTGCCCCATGGGATATATTTCAGCCACAGTTCCCTGTGGATCACCATAGACCCAACCAGAGTTGTATTCCAAAAACGCCAATAATAGGCGCGGATTAACTGAATATTCCAACGCCACTCTGGAAATGACATCCGCACCAGATGTCATCCGTGATGTAAACAGGAATTCAGAATACGTTGAAAGATATCCCCCCGCTTCGGCGACAAATCCATGGACATCAAAATCAATGGTTGAGGGAGAATAAGTTACTTCGCTATCCGGCAGAAGTTTGCTTCGTGAGCTGGTTTCACCCAGACGGTTGGGAATGATTAATAATTGCCCGGGGGGTAATAACCCTGCTCTTTCTATCGGCTCGGGTGATGTGATTTCACTCATACTGACACCGAACCGCAAGCTCACCACGGGCAAGCTATCACCGGCAATTGTGTAATATAAAATATGCGTGTCTTCTGTTGGCGGTAGAATCTGACCCTGTGTAGGCAGGGAGATTGCGGAGGTTAATTCTGCAGGCTCTGTCGGGGTTGCGATTTGTGCTTCAATGGGATTTTCTTCCCTGACTAAGGCGATGGGGGTTTCATTAACCGGGGTCGTCGTACTTGGATAACCAACACTGAGGTTTGAACCCGGCGCGATGACTGGATAAACAAAGCTACCACATACTACAGCAGCCAGAATCAAGGCCACCGTCGTCAACACACCAAGACGTTTCAAGCGACGCTTATAATACCTTGCTCTAGCGCTCGATGGCATTGAGCGGCGAACGCCCATTTAAGGCCTCCAAAGTTTGGTCCCCTTTGACCAGATACCCATTATATTCGACGCCATAACCGACAGGAACCCACCCATCCATCACAAAAGGCAGGTCACCATCTGCTGCAATCCATTCTCCATTATACCGCCTGGCGATATGGACATGTGTACCGGTTGAAAACCCCCCTTCACAGGAAGGATGGCCAACTCGATCCCCGGCATTCAGATAGGTTCCGACTTCCACTCTTTCACGGGTATCAATGTGCATGTAGAATATCGACCAACCCGTCTGCCAGATACCATCACCTTCCAGGTCCTGGATAACAGCACCATGGTCAGAATATACAATCAGACCCGGCGCTGAAGCGACAACCCAGGCATCACTGGGCTGGCAGCCCATGGGTTCACCAGGCGGGGCGAAATCCAGAGCAGCCCAGGCCGAACCACTATTCCAACCGCCATGCGGTCCACCGGTGAATGACCAGGTCTCACCGCGTTCAAATGGCAATTGTAATAAAGGTTGTTCCAGATTTTCAGGTATCATGGGTTCAAAAGCATGGTTGAATGGGTAGCCAAAAAATTCAGTGTAAGTAGCAAAGACTCCCTCAGCTGATATCGCTCGCTCCCATTCTGATAGATTGGCAAGATAACGCATGAGATTAACGATGCCGGCTGTTCCAGGATTGATGGTGGGTTCGACTTCAGCCATACTGCCATCCGCCAGCATCCAGGCTGTGATCACATTAGCCTTCCATGAATAATAGCCTTCGTTTAACAGGTTTGCAGCCCACCCAAGCTGCTTATATAATCCGCTTCGGCGGGCATCATAAAAACCCATAGGATAGATTAAAGATTCTTCCGGTGGATTTCTGTCCGTCACCCATTGGCTTCTGTAATCCAGAATTGCCAGCAATAAGCGGGGATTAACAGAATACTCGAGGGCGACTCTTTCAATAATTTCAGATCCCGTTAATAATAAATCATCCACTTCTTCCACATAGGATGCCAGGTAACCGTTCTGTTGAGCAACAAAAGCGCCAACATTGAAATCGGCATTGGACGGGCTGTTGACCAGCTCGGAATCCGGAATGATTTTGAACGACGGTGCAACCGCATCGAACTCTGGCGGGGGAATGACTAGAACCTGTCCCACATCGATTAAATCGGGGTTATTAATGTCATTTACAGCAATCAGCCGGGGAAGCGAAACCTGAAAACGCAGGGCAATGTTCCTCAAAGTATCACCGCTGACAACCGAATATTCAAGAGTCTCAACCCTTGGTTCAGGCAGCGTAATGGGCGGGTTAGGAGTCGGTGTTGTCGAAGCGGCATCTGTGATGTCGTTGTCAGTAAAACCAGCGGTGATGTCCTCCCTCTGATCAATTGACTCACCTTCTCCCCCAGTACCTGAAACCTGGAAAGGCGCCGCACCAGGGCCGGGACGGTAACACCCGCTTAAAAATATGGCACCTAATATTAGCAAGGTCAAGATTTTTTTATTCATCGTTTAATCAATCATGGTCCACAATCACATCACACCTATAAAATTTCAGGTTATTTCATTCTGTCAGCACGCCAACCAACCAACGATATGTCACATCAATAGGTACAACAACCGTGCCAGGATGATTCACGGTTTGTAAACAACACATATTCTGGCAAATCCAGGTGATTTTCAGATTGGTGATTGATGCATCTCCCAGTTTCATTTAGGATGGCCGAACATAAACCGCTCATGGAGGGTGAATGTCCTGGTTGGTTTGATCAGTACAGATTTTTTCAGGGCATTGATTAGAAATTTAGTTTTCATCAGGATTCGCAACAACTTTTGTCGTTTCCATGATTATACCGAAACTTTTTAAAATTTACGCACTTGCAAGATTTGGTACATTATTCTGGTAAAATTATGGAAGAGAATTGAATTTACCGATAACTTGGGAGAGTAATCGTATGAAAAAATATACATGGCCTTTGCTCATCATTTTCTTTTTGTTGGGCGGTTTAGCGATGATCCTGATCGGCCAGGTGGCACTACCACCCGAACCACGACCAGAAAGTGTGGTCGCAATATCGGATAAGTGGGCTGATTCTGGCCACGCTGATGCCGAATCACTCTCATTTTCGTTATGGGATGATCGCGATCCGGCTGTGATCCCAGTTGCCTGTGCCCAGTGCCACAGCGCTTTTGGTTATCTGGACTATCTTGGTGAAGATGGGAGTGAAGCCAATACCGTCAGCGACTCGCACCCGGTTGGTTCAGTTGTAAGTTGTTATGTCTGCCATAATCCCAGCGCCCACGCAAGGGATATCACCATCTTCCCCTCAGGTGCTGAAATAGAAGGGCAGGGATGGAGCAGCAACTGTGCTGAATGTCATGCAGGCCGCCGTCACAGTGGCTTTGTGGAAAATGCCATCGCGGCGCTTCCTGAGGACGAGGTTAATGAAGAACTCGGTTTCATCAACGTCCACTACCTCGTTGGCGGCGCAGTTCGCTTCGGCAGCGAAGTTAGCGTCGGTTACGAGTATCCGGGTAAAGAATATGTCGGCTTCTACGAACATGTGCCGGATTACCAGCGTTGCACCGATTGTCATGATGCCCATTCCCTGGCCATTACTCCCAGCGAGTGTGCCGCCTGCCACCCGGTTGTCAGCACATTGGCTGACCTGCGGGATATCCGCATGGATACCACCCAGGATTTTGACGGCGATGGTGACACAAGAGAGGGCATTTTTCATGAATTAATGGGTGTCCACCACTTGCTTTATGAGGCCATTCAGACTTATGCGGAAGAAGTGATCGGCCAACCCATCCGTTATGCTGCCCGAAGTCCTAACTGGTTCATTGATAACAATGATACAGAAGATCCCATACCATATGATAACTGGACACCCAGGCTGGTCAAGGCAACCTATAATTATCACCTGGTCGTGGTAGACCCTGGTGGCTTCATGCACAACGCCCGTTACCTGATCCAGGTTATGTATGACACCCTGGAAGACCTCGGAACGGTGGTTACAGTCGATATGGATCAACTCATTCGACCCTGATTCAAGATAAATCAACTTATGCATGCAAAAAGGGCTGCAGATCTGGCAGCCCTTTTTTGTTTCTATTCCAAAGGCAGTATACCGAGAAAACAATACCCTTTCGGATTGATTTATTTACATGGTTTTTTCAATAAAGTTACCAAGAGCATCAAAGCAAAGCCAGCAGCCAGCACGCCTGACCAGCGCATGGGTATCTTCTTTTTACCTTCTCTTATTGTAATGACCTCATCTTCGTAATAAGTATAAAGATGATCTAAAACCGGTGTTACGATCTCTTGCTCCTGAAATAGATTTAATAACTCATCCATTAGGAAAGCCATTTCATCCGGGGCTGCTTTAGCGTGACCCTCAATACTGGGCTTCAACGACTCAATGCTGAGAAACCATTTCAATAATAAGACAAACAGGGGTTCCGGTACATAATTTAATACCTGAATTCCCTTTGGAGAAGGTTCATAACCCGCCTTGCGTAAAGCATGCAGCGCTTCTTTAATCCCGCGCACACATAAGATTAAGGCATCGCGGGTCTTTGCTAACCGATCCTGATCCGTGCCAACCGAATAAAGCGCGCTGGCAGCCGGGCCTACGACTGCAAAGTGGTACTTGAGCCAGGCATCCATGTCCGTGCGAATATCCACACTGAAACCGCGCATATCCGATAAGGCATCCGCCACGGCTTGTGTCCTTGGCCTGATCGATCCATCAACTTCTCCAATGGGAATTTCCCAGGGCCTGTTTTCATCAGCAGGCACAATTTTGACAACCGGGTCTTCACGCCTCCCACCGGGATAGGGGAACCCACGCATCACCCGATCTTTACCCAATGCTGCAACCAGCTCATCTGGACCAGCAATATCATTCATCATGAACAGAAAAGTCGGTACTTTTTTATTCGCACCCAGTTCAGGCAAGATGGCCATGGCGTGATTTTTACGCATCACAACCATCACCAGGTCATAATTGTCGTCTGGTGTGAACTGTTCAACAACATTCACCGATTGTTGCTCTCGCTCACCGGTTTTTGCATTTTCGAGCAAGATGCCATATTCTCGCAAATCTTCTAATCGTTGACCACGAGCCAGTATCGCAACCTCATGACCTGCTTCCTCCAATCGGGCAGCGTACAGGCTCCCTAACGCCCCGGAACCAAAGACTAATATTTTCATCAATAACCTCCATATTTTAGTGATTTGAGTTGTAATAGAATCTCATATTCATGTGCGTGTATTTAATCATAGCTTATGGATTTCCGTCAACCAAAAAACAGGTAAAGTTTTACCTGGACATTACGCTCGCATCTGATGAGATTAAACCGGGAGACGCCTCAAAAAGGCGTCTCCAATATTACTTGAATCTAAGTTTTATTTAGGCTCTGACCATTTGTTTTAAATAAGACCGGCCTGTACGGCGGCAAAGACAAAGGCCAGAATCAGACTGATGAGGATTGTTATGATCACAAACCACCGTTGAAAGAGTTGTTGGCTATCCATTGTGTATAATCCTTTTCACGCCATTTCGTATTTTTCGGAGAATATTTTCGTCGATGCCACATCCAGGGTTTCCAGTGCCCCTTCCACAGCTTCGATCATCGGCATCGGTCCACACAGGAAGAAAATGTATTCCCATTGTTTATAATCATCGGGAAGGTGTTTGGCCAGGATATCAGACGTGATGAACCCTGATTCGCCCTCCCAATCTTCCGGGGGTTTTTCCAGAACATGAACCACCTTCAGGTAATCCTCTGACTTTTCTAATTCATCCAGTTCCTCACGATAAATGATCATGTCATATGAGGGATTTCCATAAAAGAACATAACGGGGTCTTCCCGGCCACGATCTCGCATCGTGCGCAGAATGCTCAGGACAGGTGCTGACCCGATGCCACCAGCGATTAATACCAACCGGCTGTCATAATGCTCATCCAGGTTGAATGTACCGTAAGGTCCGTCCACATAGACGGTATCACCGGGGTTGAGATATTTGATGGTGCTGGTGAAATCTCCCAGCTCTTTGATGGTGAATCCAATCAGATTATCATCCCGGTCTGCGCTGGACGAAAACGAAAAAGGATTTTCACGGAAGATGAAGGGGGACTCGGTCGTGATCCAGGCAAACTGGCCAGCCTGGAAGTCAAAACCTTTGTGCCCATCCGGACGGAGATATAAGGTCCAGGACTGACCAAATTCTTCTTTCACATGATCCACCATATAGGGACGTTTGAGCATCACAATCGGCCTGGCGATGCGGATGTAGAGGAGGACACCCACCCAGATACCCGTCAGCAGCAACCAGATCACACGCTGGTAGGTTAATGACATGTAATAATTGACTCTGAACATATGGAATAAACCCAAACCGATCGCGGCAAAGGCAAGCACATCATGAATCCAGCGCCAGACATCGTATTTAAGTTTTAGCGCTTCCCGCCAGACAGAGGTCAGGATCAAAACCAGCATGAACAGGAGTGAAGTCACTGCTGCCCTGGCCCGCCAGGGTGCTTCAATAAAATTGAGCAACCGTAAAGTTTCAGGGTTGTTGATGAACAATAGGGCCGGATGGATCAGGGCCAGTAGAAAAGTAAAAATTGAAAGGTTGTGATGCACCGTATAGAGCACTTCCATGGGGAAGTGCCTGGTGATGAATTGTAAACGAGATGTCGGGATGGTCTGCAACCCCAATAAGGACATGGTGAGAAAACCTAACGCAATCGAGAGCTCCCGTAAGAACTCCCGCCCTGGTGGACGTGGAAAAATCATCAAAAGCACCAGCGGTAAAAACAACATGATAAAAAACACAAAGATCCAAAAATTGGTCAGATTATTTTTCTTCAAGGTGAATGTCCTTTCACACTGTGATTGATCAATATCAATTATAATGAAGATTATAAAACATAATTGATTTTACCTGAAAACCAATGCGGATTTTTCATATTGCCAGGGCAACAGGGCAATCACGGGAGGTTGACAAAAACCGCTAATTGGATAAAATAAAGACCTATGCCGAAGTGGCGGAATTGGCAGACGCGCTACGTTCAGGGCGTAGTGAGCCTTGGGCTCATGAGGGTTCAACTCCCTCCTTCGGCACTGTACCCCCGGATAAGATCCGGGGGTCATGCGTTAACCATGACAATAACTGATGATGGTACAATACTTGTAACCACAGAAGTCATTACTTAATTTTGTGACCTATGAAAAAGATTCTGAAAGATAAACGCATCATCGTGGTCGTCCTGGCCATCATCCTGGTTTTGCTATTGATGGATTTCAACCAGCGGATGGTGCTGCTCACCAGACTGCGGGGACAGGAGAGGACACTGACCCAGCGATATGCAGACCTCCAGGCCACACGCACTGCCCTTGAAGTCGAGCTGGATTACACCAGTTCAGATGAAGCTGTCGAAAGATGGGCTCGCGAGGAAGCTGGCATGATCCAGGAAGGCGACATCCCCATTGTCCTGCTTCCGCCTTCGACCCCTGTTACCCAGGAAACGGCACCTCAAGAAGTTATTATTGAGGAGGTCACCAGGTGGCAGATCTGGCAGGAATTATTTTTTGGCGAGTAAACCCCCAGGCAAGACAATATGATATTTTCACATTATCAAATCCAGCACCTGCTGGATGCCAGCGCGCCTGAAATTTTACCCCTCTCCACCGATCTGGGGATTTCAATAATTGCTGTTCGGAAAGCACCCACTGGCTGGGAACTTCCAAACGGGCAGGTACTCTCCTATGAACAAATCCGACGGATAAATGCAGACGAGAACAGTTGCTTTCAATGGGTTGATGAAAAGCTACTCAAGGTAGCCATATTCTCACCCTATACAGAACGTTACTATAGCCTGATGCCCACACCCAGTGCACCCACAATGCTGATTTCGGGTATCCCCATGCACCGTATCAAAGAAACGACACCGGACAAAGACACCGCTCAGAAAATCAAAGCCCTTGGAAAGCCCTATGGACGTGTTCTGGATACTGCCACCGGATTGGGTTATACGGCCATCCGTGCGGCAAAAACGGCCAGCCAGGTCATCACCATTGAGTATGATCCGGCGGTTTTAGGCATATGCCAGGCCAACCCCTGGTCGGAGGCTTTGTTTTCCAGCCCAAACATCCAACAACTGGTTGGCGATAGCGCCATCCTGAGTGATTTTTTCAATGATGGCTATTTCGACGCCATCATCCACGACCCACCCACCTTCACCCTGGCCGGTCAGCTTTATTC
>SKPR01000201.1 GCA_007119455.1 Candidatus Brevefilum sp.
CGTCAGAATATCTGACAGTATCCATAAAACGGTGTTCTCTCTGGTCATTACGAGGTCTTTACTGAAACCCCGCCGGGCCCCAATTTCCCAATAAGTATCAGGAACACCCATTGAACGCAGTGTTTCCGGAGAAATTGGCATCCAACCGCCGTTGAGGCTGATGACCACAAAATTGAGTAACAGGCCAAGCCCGAGCATCCACATGAATGGCACTTTCCGGTTCAACCACACGAAAACCAGCAATAATAATTGTGTGCTGATTTGAATGTATGGTATCCACAAATCGGGGATCCTCGCCCGTGTGGCTGGCAGGAAAAATGCGAAGACCTGCGGTAAAGCTGCCACCAGGATCAACCAGGTATGACTCAATTCGAGTGTTTGGTAAGGTTCGTTGTTAAGCTTTGCTCTTATTAATCCTGCCGCTAAACCGATTACGACAGCTAAAACAAGGATCATCGCATCCCAACGCCGCCAACACCATCAGGAGCGCCTGCGGCCAGGACAAACAACGCCAGGCTGGTAATGGTCAGAACTAAACGGACAGTCTGACTGTCAACACGGCTTGCGAATAATGTGATTTTGCTTGAGAGCTTGTTCATGGTTAATCCTTTCAAATAACTATGTAAACAGGTTGTTGTGAAAGTTACGATTCAGTAATCTTTCAATTTGCTCCTGTATTATCACCAAATTAAAGCTTCAAAACACCCTGCAAAACAGGCTCACAAACACCAAAATTTTGTGGTTTGGCCGACTTTTTAAGGTTAAAGCCAAACAGATCAGGTTGATCGCCTTTAAATACAAAGTGTATTCATATACAGGTGCAATTTAGATGCCGTTAATTTAAGTTGGTTAATTATTTTTGAACGAGGGTTTCGTAGAGGTCTCTGGTCTGTTTGGATGGGGGGGCGTTGATTTCTTTGGTTAGTGCCACACGGCAGCGCTCATATTGTCTGACGATGGCGGCCCGATTCCCCATGGCCGCATGGATCCGCATAGCCAGACGGTGCGCATCTTCTAAGCAGGCATCTTCAGCCAATGCCTGATAACAATACCTTAAGGCTGTCTTATAGGATTTGCGCTCCATGTACATCCCCGCCAGACGCATCAGGGCATCCAGATAGGCCTGGTAGTAACCCTGGCGATCGGTGATGGCCCAGACTTCATCAATTTCTGAGAGATAGTCACCTTTGTATTGTTCAACAGCCTTCTTTAAATAACTGGTTTTCTCTTTTGGATCCCTGGTCGCCTGCGCACGATTAATCGAGGTCGAGAAGGTTTCAACATCATATTCATAGTCCAGAGACCAGTTAAATTGATAATAGTCATCCTGCAAGAGGATCGTCTGCCGCCCTACAGCCCGGCGTAGGCGGTAAAGGGTGTTTTTAAACCGCAATCTCAGCTCATCCGGGGTGGCATCCGGCCAGAAATGCAATCCGACCTGCTCCTTTGTCAACCCTTCCGGGTGGGCCAGGAACAGGAAGAACATATCCCGGGCAGTCTGGGTCTGCCAGTCGCTGTTCGCTATCAGGCGATTATTAATATGGACCTGGGCTTTGCCAAAAGATTGGACCACCATTCGGGGGGGCGCAAAGGGCACGATGGTTGCCTGCCGGCGGATTTTCCGCCGTAATTCAGGCAACTTATCTTCGAAAAAATCAACGCGTTCAAGTACCCTTGAGGATTGCCGCTTAAATTCGTGTTTTCCTTTAACGCCAGTGAGAAGGTCTTTAAATTCTCGGGCCTGGATGATCAGCGGTGTGGCGTAATCATTCTCCAGGATCGTGGGAAGAACCTTTTTAAGAAAGCTGAAGGCCCGGTCTTTCTCGCCCGAAGCGGCCAAAGCGAGGGCGCAGCTGAAGGCTGCCCGCAGAGATTCACTTTCATGCCCTTCTTTATGAAAATACTCATAGGCCTCACTGGCTGCCTCAAAAGCCTTTCCAAAATTCTTTTCGCCCAGGTGGAACATGGCCCACTCCGATTGAACCAGATGGACATTATGGAGTGACCCAAGTTCAGAGGCTTTATAACTGGCCGATTCATAAATAATTTTAGCTTTTGGATAATCCCCCGCAATCCGATTCAAAACCCCTTCAGCCAGATCCAGGTAAAACAATAAAAAGCCGTCATTTCGTTGTTTTGCGATAGATTGGGCTTGCCGGTAAACATCAAGCGCTTCGTGAGATGCTTCCAGATCACGATACAGGTCGCCCAGGCTGGTCAGACTCAGGCTCTCCGCCTGGGGAGAATTGCTGATCCGGGCGTATTCAATCGCACTCTCAAAATTGCGAGCGGCCGATTCAAAGTCACCTCGCAGTTGGCGTAACACACCTAAATTATTCAATAATTCAGCCGACCAGGCCAGATTTCCGCCTGACTGCCAGTATTCCAGAGCTTCCTGGTATAACATTTCCGCAATCACATAATCGCCCAGCACCTTGTGCATCAGACCAATATTGAACAAGAGTTTGGGAATATTTTCGCGATCATCGTAACTCTCAAACAATCTCAGAGATTGTTTAAGGACATTTAAAGCTTCTTTGATTTCACCCTGATGATAGAGAGTTACACCTAAGTTTCTCAATGCTTCAGCTCTTAAACGGCCATACTTAGGTTTATCTTCGAGTAATGAGAGTACAAGTTTATTGTCGTTCATGGAGCTTGTGTAATCACCGATCATACGGTAGGCAACCGTTCGCCTATTAAGGCTCAGTGCCAGTGTCTCTATTTCGGAATCACCTTTCACTAATCGATTAATGACCTCGCTAAGTATGGTGATGCTTTGAGTTACTTCACCCGTACTCATTGAGATAGCCCCTTGCAGTGAAAGCAATGAAGGCCGTGAGGTGGCTATTTCAGGGGGTAACACAGCCATCCATTCCTTTAACGTCAGCAATTTCCCCCCGGTCACCATGGCCGGTCCAGCGGTTTCCACCAATTCAACCATCTTCTCAACAGCCTGCACCTCTTTGTAGAGCTTGTAGGCAAACTCCCAGTCCTTTTCTCGGGCATAATCGTCAGCCAGCGCAATGGTGATTGCATACGTCTCATTCGGACGTTCTTTCCGCATTCGTGTTTGCAGAAAATCACGGAAAAGATGATGATAGCGCAACCAGAAATCATGACCCTCACCAACAGGCAGGACAAACAGGTTGCGTGTCATGAGCTTGTCCATCAACTGTCCCCAGGGTTCATCGATATCCAATGCCTGACCAAACACCCTGCGGCAGCGATCAACACTGAATTCTTCTAATATTGATGTGCGAAGTAGAAAATCCTTAATATTTTGAGGTTGCTGATCGAAGACTTGCTGAGCCATATAATCATATAAGTCCACACCTGAAACACGAGCTATACGCAGACGCTCGCCAATTTCATCCTCGAGAAACTGGGTTGAGAGCAATAATCCAGTGATCCAACCTTCTGTCTGTTGGGTGAGTTC
>SKPR01000164.1 GCA_007119455.1 Candidatus Brevefilum sp.
ATCCCAGACCAGGGGTGTCTGGCGATCATGAATTGAAAGGGTATCGGTCACCAGACTTGAGCCAATGACACGCACAAGGGCCTGATCAAATCCTGAGGTCAGAGCATCCTCCCGGGCCAGGATCACGGCCGCGGCACCATCCCCATAAGGGGCCACATCAAATAGATTAAAAACCTGGCTGGCTTCGGCAACAGTCTTGTAAGCACCAGGCTTCATGGCTTTCTGGTACATGGCATAAGGATTGCTGGCACCATTGGCATGAGCGACCTCCGGGAAACCGGAAAAAGCCTTTCGATCGGCTTCATATTCAATGACATATCGATGAAAGAGGAGCCCGGCCAGGCTGAGGGGTGTCAAGCCCTGGGCAGCTTCATAATCAGCATCCAGCATCTGGGCCAGCATCGCCTCTGACTCAGAACCGATCACATCGGAATATTTTTCAACACCAACAGCCAGAGCCACATCCACCGCCCCGGAGAGCACTGCCAGGTAGGCCATACGCAGCGCGCCGCCGCCGGATGCATCGGCTGCCTCCACCGTTACGCCTTCAATTCCGGTCAGTCCCACGTTTTCCGCCAGGAGGGTCCCCAGGTTGGCCTGATGTGAGGCTGAAACTCCCAGCATGTTGCCCACATAGATCACTTCCGGTTTCAAACCACCTGAATCATCCAACGCTGATAAGATGGCCTCTGCGGCGAGTTGCCGTAATGAAATTTCCCAATGTTCGCCCACCGGAGTCTGGCCGATTCCGGCGACGATCACCTCAGAACGCTTAATGTCCATGCTCACCTCATGGCGATCTTCCCGCGGAAGCGGGCATAGGTTGCATAATCAATCTCTGTTCGCCTGGCGATGTAAGCCTGGGTGCTCAAGGCTGCTCCACGCCGTTCCAGCAGCGCATCCTGGGCGGTCAACACAAAGACATCAGAACCTGCTCCGGAACCGTATGAGGTAACCAGGATGCGATCACCCGGTGTGGCAATGTCCAGTACGGCAGTCAAGCCCACCAGGGCCGCCCCGGCGTAGGTGTTGCCGATCACGGGTGAAAGCAGACCGTCTTGAATTTGCTCGGGTTTAAAACCCAGTTGCCTGGCGACCCGTCTTGGGAATTTTTCATTCGGCTGGTGGAAGATGGCAAACCTGAAATCTTCCGCCGATAAACCTTCCTTTTCCATCAGTGCAGAGGTACCTGAGGCAATATGATGGAAGTACGCCGGTTCCCCGGTAAAACGCTGCCCGTGTTCGGGATATTTCTGATGCGCCCGGCGCCAGAAATCGGGGGTGTCCGTCACAAAGGAGTACTGGGCATCAATCGTGGCCAGGGCTTCTCCTGCCGGGCCAATAATGAAGGCTGCGCCACCGGAGGAAGCCGTATATTCGAGGGCATCACCCGGTTTACCCTGGGCGGTATCCATGCCGATTGCCAGAGCATAATTAGCCATCTGCGACCCGACCAGCCCCATCGCTGCTACCAGGGCTTCTGTACCGGCTTTGCAGGCAAATTCCCAATCCCCGGCTTGAATATGGGGTGGTGCGCCGATGGCCTCGGCTACGATCGTGCCGGAAGGTTTTACGGCATAAGGGTGCGATTCCGAACCCACCCACACGGCCCTGAGCAAATCAGGGGTGATCCCTGATCGAGCCAGGGCGTTGCGGGCAGCCTCAATCGACATGGTGATAACATCCTCATCCAGGCCTGCCACCGCCTTCTCTTTGACCGGCCCCGGGGTCGGTTCACCCGTCCAAACCCGGGAGATCTCGGTTCCCGGAAGTCTGTAACGGGGAATATAAGCGCCATAACCCACAATACCGACGGGCCTGGCTGGTTTGTTGACAAAGCCTTCTGTTGGTGTTGATTCACTCATTTCGTTATTGACTCCATTCTTCCAAAATCGTCCGGGCATAATCAACCCGGATTTCACCGTCTCTGACCATCTTTTCAGCCAGCCGGTCAATGTCTTCAGGTTTTGCTCCGGCTGCTGCAGCCACCTGGCGGGCGTGCAGGGACATATGCCCACGCTGGATGCCCTCTGTGGCCAAGGCACGTAAGGCAGCCAGGTTTTGTGCCAGCCCCACTGAAACGATCACTTCCGCCAGTTCTGAGGCTGAATCAATTCCCATCAAGCGGAGGCTGGCCTGAGCAGCCGGATGCACCCGGGTCGCCCCACCGACTGTCCCGACGGCCAGGGGCATTTCCAATGTTCCGACCAAATCGCCGTCTGAGTCCTGTCCCCAGGTTGTCAGGCTGGAGTAAGTCCCATTTCGGGCAGCATAAGCATGTGCGCCAGCTTCCACCGCCCGCCAGTCATTGCCGGTGGCAATCAGGATGGGGTCAATCCCATTCATAATACCCTTATTATGGGTCGCCGCGCGGTATGGGTCAGCCACTGCCAGGGCCCAGGCCTCGAAGATCCCATCCCGCACATCTGCACCGGTGAACTCGCTGAAGGCCAGATCATCTGCATGGATGGTCACCCTGGCCCGTGCTAATCGCCGGTCGGCCAGGTTTGAAAGGATCCTCAACAGAACCCGACCACCGGTGATGCGCTCAATCCTGGGGGCCAGTTTTTCGACTGCGGTATTGACCGCATTGGCCCCCATGGCATCCACCACATTGTAAATCAGATGGACGACCAGGAACGGTCCGATGGGTGAATCGGGGATGAGCCTGACTTGCAAGTCCCGGGGGCCACCGCCAAGTTTCATCAGAACGGTATCCACTTCTGCCGCATCAGCCAGTAAGCTATCTTTTTCTGCGAGCAATTTGATACGCGCCGAATGCGGGTCAGCCAGGTCGAGGATCTGAACCTGCCCAATCATCTCGGGTGGAGTGGTATGGGCAAAGAAACCACCCGTATTACGAGCCAGTTTGGCCATGAATGATGCACCGGCCACAATCGATGGTTCCTCCACCGCCATCGGAACAGGCACATCCCGGCCATTGACCCGGAAGTTCCTGGCAATCCCAAGGGGCAGGCTGAATGTCCCGATCACATTCTCGATCATGTGTTCGGCCTGTTCAGGTGAAAGCCCTGCCTCACCGCTGAGTGCGGCAGCATCTGCATTTGAAAAAGCAAACTCTTCCATCAGCCTGGCCAGCCGAGCTTCACGTGAGAGGTTATAAAATTTATGCTTATCTTTATCAGAGAATGGTGTCAACTTTTTCGACCTCCTGCTATATTCTTATCATATTTCACCCTGAATTGAAAGGTCCATTCAAAGTCAGGGCAGCGTCATTAAGAATATACCGGATAGCGGCTCCCAAAAGCTATCAAATTTAATTAACAAACATCGTAACTGCTCAGGCAGTTCTGCTGCTGAAGGCTGTTTGCATGCTGAGTCGTTCCCAAACAACAATCTTTCTTTACAGTTTGGTTTTAAAATGACCGTAAGCCTGACAGTTTATAAAAAATTTGCTG
>SKPR01000023.1 GCA_007119455.1 Candidatus Brevefilum sp.
CAGCCGCACAATTTATCGAAACATTACTGGATCGCCATGATCGAGTCGATAAACCCGGCTTTTTTGCCGGACCGCTGGATTACTGGGCGACCTGGATCGTTCTGGTCCTGGGTGTGATTGCGCTGATCAAGTGGCCAAAGAAAGAAAAGCAATCCTAGCTGTTATTGGTTAGGTCTTAATACAAGTTGGATGTGTCTTAAATAATCACCCGGTTCACGAGGGGACAGGCAGCTCAGCAAAATCCGCATATTGTGTGCCATGCGGGTTTTGTTGTTAATCACAAGCATGAATTTTATATATTTCGCATAGTTATTCTGATTACAGCTAAAGCTGTACCAAAAACGTTGGGGTCAGCAACGATTGGCTCGTTTGCACAATATCTGGTAGGCAACTTCAACATCATCCACATTGAGCAGGATGTCTTCCGTTTTACAGTCGATGCGCGAAACACGCTCGTCATATGTGAAGGGGATAGCGTACCTTTTTAGAGCCTGAACGGCCAGGTCGCTCATCAATCTTCCATGAACCTTCCCGGCACCCAGGCGAACAAGAAGCAGGGCAGCGGCCTTACCGACCACCTTATCATGCACTTCAGCCCGTGATAGATCAAGGGTTGATCGTTTGATATGCTCTTGCAGATCAAAAAGGGGATATAGCCAATTTCCTTCAGACGCAAATACGATTTGGCCATTGATGATGACGCTCAATGAAGGTAGATCTTTTGGTTTTTCTTGCATCAATCCTCCGTCTGACATTATACAGGAAATTCTACAATTGATTAATCACCCGGTTGTGGAACAGATATTGCATATAAAAGCATGCCTGCCTGCAATGTAATCCTGATCATTGTTGGGCCTAGTGATTTTATTGGTATCGCTTACTGGTTCAAGCGTTTAATGGTGAGGCTGTGGCTGTTGAAGCCCCATCAAACATCGATGGGGCTTCACACCCAGAATTGTGAACTAAAAAATATACACCACGTTGTTAGAGATTACGTGGTGTATGTATTTTTGGTCAATTATTAGCGCCAGCCCATTTGATCAATTCTGTTCTTAGCGTTTTCTTAAGACCAAAAACAGCCTCAGACTTTTTCCCACAAAGCTCTGGCAATGACTTCCTGGTCAACGGGCGTTCGATCAATTCTCACACCAACGGCATTATAAATTGCATTGGTAATGGCCGGAGTGGTGGGGATACTGCAAATCTCACCAACACCTTTAGCACCATAGGGACCTTCAGCAGTGGGGTGCTCGACAATGATGGCCTTGATATTGGGCGTGAGCATAATACCCGGAATGCGATAGCGTGCAAGCTGATCCGTGACAACATGGCCTTCATCCATGATAAATTCTTCTGTCAGACAGTGCCCCAGACCCATCATCACGCCACCTTCTACCTGACCCTGAAGCCCAAGGGGGTTAACAGCCATACCCACATCGTTGGCAGCAAGGATATTCAGAACTTTGACCTCGCCGGTTAATGTGTTGACCTCAACTTCAGCGGCCTGCACAGCAAAGGAATAGGCAAAATGCATGTCCCCGCCCGTGCCTAATGGCTGGGTTTTGGGTGCTTCATATTCATATAAGGCGCGAGGTTGTTGCCCTTCAGCTTTCATTTCCTTCGCGACTTCGCTGTAGCTGACCGCATTGCCATTGGCGTGGACCAACCCATCTTTAAATTTGATTTCGGAGGGGACAACATCATATCTTTCGGCCATGAAGGCTGTAATGGCATTACGCAGTGTTTTTGCAGCATACCGTGATGCGTTGCCTGTGACATAGGTCTGGCGTGAGGCTGTTGTAGGCCCACCGTTGGGGGTCAGGTCGGTATCCATGACCAGTACTTTAACATCCCTGGGCTGAACGGCCATTTCTTCTGAAACAACCATTTGCATCACTGATACAAGTCCCTGTCCCATTTCAGCCGAGGAACTGCGGATCTCAAATGTCCCATCATCATACAACTCCAGCTCAGCGTTGGCGATATCCGGTGCACCGCCGCCCAGACCCGTATTTTTATAGGCTGCTGCAACACCCCAGGAGCGAACCAGGTGGGGTTTATCAGGATCAACTACGGGTTTAAAGGGATCCGGGTTGGTCTTGCGTAATTCTTCTTCAACTTTATCGATGCATTCCGACAGGCCCACGGATTCATCAAGTAATTGTCCGGTGTTCGTAATGCTGCCAACATGTAGGGCATTCATGCGGCGAAGTTCTAGGGGGTCAATCCCAAGCTCTTCGGCCAGCATATCCATGGTGGTTTCAACCGCAAAGGCAGATTGTGTGACACCAAATCCGCGAAAAGCACCGGCAGGTGGATTGTTGGTATACATTGCATAGCAGTCCGCGCGTACGTGCTCCACATCGTACGGTCCGGCTGAATGGGTGGTGGCTCGTGTCATCACCTTTTCGCCCAGTGAGGCATAAGCGCCAGTATCACCATACAGTTCTGTTTCTGCTGCGACAATTCGTCCATTTTGTTTGGCGCCGATTTTAACCCGAATCTGAGTGGCATGCCGTTTGGGGTGTACGAGCAAACTTTCGCGACGGTCAAATAATAGTTTGACTGGCCGCTGGGTGACATCGGCCAGCAATGCCACATGAATCTGACCGGCAATGTCCTCCTTACCCCCAAAACCGCCGCCCATTTTTTGACCAACAATGCGCACACGATCCTCGTCCCAGCCCATTGCGCGTGCCACCTGGCTGCGATCCTGGTAGGGGATCTGTGAGCCAACATATATTTCCATCCGGCCCTCGGGGGTTGGGACGGCAATGCTGCATTCAGGTTCCAGGAAAGCATGGTCCGTGGTCTGTGTGTGGAAGGTGTGTTCAACGATAACATCTGCTTCACCAAAGCCTGTTTGCATTTCCCCTTTACGCACTTTGATGTGCTTGAGCAAATTACCATTTTCGTGTAGCTGTGGTTGTCCCTCTTGCCGCGCCTGAACTGGATCAGTAATGACTGGCAAGGGCTCAAATTCCGCTTCGATCAGGCTGGCTGCCTGTTCCGCAATTTCCTGTGTTTCGGCAGCCACAATGGCAATCGTGTCACCGACATAACGAATACGTTCACCAACACCGATGATGGCTGGCCAATCAAAAATGACCAATCCATGATTTTGCTCTCCAGAAATATCTTCAGCTGTCAGGACAGCTGCCACACCATCCAATGCCTCAGCTTTGGAAATGTTCAGCTTTTTAAGGATGGCATGGGGTACCATGGCCCGGCGAGCTTTGGCAAACAGCATATTGTCAAACACCAGGTCGTCAGTGAAAATGGCGTCACCGGTCACTTTGTCAACCCCATCCGGCCGCATGTGCTTTCGCCCAACAATGTTCTGATTGTGGATTGAATCCGGGATCTCAGGTAAGGGGAGGGGTTCACCGGTTTTCAGGGTATGGGCTGCAGCCAAAA
>SKPR01000134.1 GCA_007119455.1 Candidatus Brevefilum sp.
CATATTGGTACGGTTTGCTGATAACGGGACCGACCTTGATGGATACTTCTTGATTGACTTCGCGCTCTTTAAGGAAGAAATGTCGCTTTTGTATGATCAGCGCTATCTTGAAATGTCCTATATGATCCTTTTATTAGATCAAATCTCCTTTGAGAAATTTGTTGACCTGATTACCCTGACAGCAGAAGAGGATAAACCCGATTCGGACACCGTCCCTATTGAGATGAGCGGTGTAAGTGCCGTTATCAATACCACACGTCTTGCATTTGATGATTGGGTTCAGGAAAACCACCCCAGCCTGCAGGATGACCTGTGGGCCCAATATTGGCTGGCGGGTGTGGCTGCCGGCCTGAGTTATGCCCATAAATCCGGATTGCTTCACCAAAAGCGCATGGCCGGATTGATTTATGCTGCAGCCAACCTCAAACGCTATCTCACGGCATTTAACCTGCCACGGCCAACCCGCATCGAGTTGCTCTATGACAGGGACCAGTATGGGGTGGACACATCCAGCAAACCTGTCGTCAAAAAACCCAAACATAACCTGCCAGCACAGGCGACACCCTTCATCGGCCGCAAAAAAGAGATCAGCTCGGTCAAAGAATTATTAATGACGGACGATATAAAACTACTCACACTGGTCGGTGCTGGCGGGACAGGAAAAACCCGCCTCTGCCTGCAGGTGGGCCAGGAATTGCTCGATGATTTCCAGGATGGTGTTTACTTTGTACCCCTGGCAGATGACAGAGATGCCGACCAGCTGGTATCTCGTATTGCTCAACAGCTCGGAGTCAGGGAAGGCGGCCGGCCATTACTTGAGAACCTGAAGGATTATCTCAGTGACAAACACCTGATGTTGATTCTGGATAATTTTGAGCAATTGGTGACAGCGGCCCCAACGGTTTCCGAACTTCTTACTGCAGCTCCTCGATTAAAAATTGTCACCACCAGCCGAATCCCGCTTAACCTCCAAAGCGAACATATCTTCCAGGTGCCGCCGCTGAACCTACCAGAATGGGAGGATGGAGCATCCGTGGAAAGCCTGAAAAAGAATGAATCCGTCAGCCTGTTTGTTGAACGGGCTCAGTCTGTTCAACATAGCTTCAGGTTGAGCGAGAAGAATGCACCGGCTGTGGTAGAAATTTGCAGAAATCTGGATGGCCTACCCCTGGCCATTGAGCTTGCCGCTGCACGAGTCAATGTGCTCCAACCAAAGGCGATCCTTGACCGCCTGGATAATAAACTCAGGCTCCTGTCTGGGGGCTCCCGCGATCTTCCCTCCCGGCACCAGACCATCCGAAACACCCTTGCGTGGAGTTATGACCTTCTGGATGAGGAAGAAAGAACCCTGCACAGCCGTCTCAGCGTATTTGTGGGTGGTTTCACATTTGAATCTGCGGAGGCAGTTTGTAACCCGGAAGGCAATTTTGATATCCTGGAAGGATTAATTTCACTGGTCAATAACAGCCTCATCAGACGAGAGGAGACAGGCAATGATGAAACCCGATTTGGCATGTTGGAAACGATCCGCACGTATGCCCATGAAAAACTCTCAGAAAGCGGGGAATTAAGCGGCATCCTTGAAGCGCATGCCCGTTATTTTGCGAATATGGTTATTGACCGGGTCGGCTATGGCATCTTCTCAGAGAACGCTGTCAATGATTTAAACTGGCTTGAAAGAGAACTGGATAATATTAGAGCCACATTGAGCTGGTGTCTCACAGAACCCGGCGATATTGAGCTTGGCGTCAGGGTGATCAGTGATTTGATCTGGTTTTTTTACCGCCGTGGCTATTTTATTGAAGGGTTTAATTGGGCAGAAAGAATGCTGGAAGCCCCAGAATTACAGGCACCGTCAAGACTCAGAGCACTCGCCCTTCACAACCATGGAACACTGGCAATTTGGAAAGGCGAACAGGATAAAGGGCTTGCTCATTTGGAAGAAAGCCTCGCTTATGTGCGGCGTGATGGAAACCATGAATTAATCGGGTCGGTCCTGATCTCCAATTCAGTCGCACTGATTAATATGGGACGGGATCGTGATGCTAAACCGCTGTTGGAGGAAGCCCAGGAAATTTTCAGGGATCAAGAACAGGATTATTTTCTGACAATTGCCCTTGTACACCTCGGCAATGTGGAATTGGGCATTGGAAATCCTGATGAAGCTCGTAAAAGGCACAAAGAGGCGCTTTCCGTAGCTAAGACGATCAATGAAAACTGGCTGTTAAGCTTTGTGAAAAATAACCTGGGCGAGGTGGCGCGTACCCAGGGTCGATTTGACCAAGCCCGCAAATATTATGAAGAATGCATGGCGCTGCTGGGGGATACTGGTGACCGGGGTGATATTGCTCGCTTTATTCACAGCCTGGGGTATATCGCCCAGCATGAAGAAGAATTTAAGCGAGCCGAATCACAATTTCGAAAAAGCCTGACCCTCTTCCGGCAGCTTGGCAACCGGCGTGGCATTGCCGAAAGCCTGGCTGGTCTGGCAGGTCTGAAAGCCAGGCAGGGACATGTTAAGTGGGGCGCCACGCTTCTCGGGGCCGCGCAAAACCTGCTCCAGTCCACAGGCGGTGACTGGTGGCCCGCTGACCGTCTTGAGGTTGAGCAAAACATCAGCAGCATGAAATTTGCCCTTTCAGAAGAGGAATTCAAGACAGCCTGGGAAACGGGCGCGGAAATGTCCATTGATCAGGCCGTCAACTTCGCCTCCAATGAACCGTAATTCTCACTCCAAGATAAACATTGGTCCAACGCAGCGTTTTAGCCTGCGGGTCAGCATTGCATCGTTAGTCAGGGTTTTGTTTCTGAATCCCAGGAATGGTGATTGGATGCTGGCTTTGGAAAGAAAGGCGACCCTGCATGGAACCAATAATCAGAATAACGTCAAAGTAAAGACACAGCCTTTTGGCGGTGCAATCCGAATCCTCGATATTGAGGCTTTACAAAACCTGATCGATGATTTTCATTTTGACAGCGAAAGATCACAAGCTGAAGGTGATTTTCGCATTTTTGTCGATCCTGAAAAATGGAAAGTGCTGCGAGATTTTTGTGTTGAGCATCTCAAACAACCGAGTGATCCTGTTCTTGAAACTGACCCGAACCGTGAGTTGGTTGAAGAGTTTTATGACACTTCAGGCATATGTCTAAGTCCCGATCAATACACCTGCGAGCCCGTTGCAACCGTACTCGAGAATACCCCGGCTAAAACGGATAATATCCACGCCAGGGGGCATCCCACCGTCAGAGTTTATCGTGTTTTTGAAGTAATCATCACGGACGAAGATTTAACATACATCCTATTGGACAACAGCGAGAACGTTTCAAACCGGGATTTAAGGAAACTTGCCCTGGCAGATGCCAACAAAGGCGGGAAAGGCAGAGCCAACGCTATTCTGGCCATAC
>SKPR01000065.1 GCA_007119455.1 Candidatus Brevefilum sp.
AAAATAATCTTTCAAGGTGTTTTAGCATCCTGGGTGCATTGACCATCTTTTTGGTCGCCCTTCTCATGATCTCTGCCTGTGGATCAACACCTGCCCCGGATGAAGCAACACCAACAGCTGAAATCACGCCGGAATCTTCGCCAACCCCAACCCCTGATCCCACACCTGAAATGACCCCCACCCCTGAAAGGCCAGCCTACTTGGAGGTTGACCCTGATGATCTGGCGGGTATCACGGTGAGGTTCGCACATCCCTGGGTAGGAGAACCGGCTGATACAATTGGGGAGATTGCTGTAGAATTTTCAGACACCAATCCCTGGGGTATTTCTGTGTCCGTTGAACCATACGGTGGTCAGACAGCCTTGATGCAGGCACTGGAAAGTGATCTCGATGACACGAATACACCTGGTTTGATCGTTGCGCATCCCTATCACCTGGCATTGCTGGAAAACACGTTTTATACAATTAACCTGAACAGCTATTTTTATGATGAAGTATGGGGGTTCGATCTGGATGATCGTGATGATATCAGATCCGAAATTTTGACCCAATTTAGGGTAGAGGATAGGCTTGTTGCACTTCCCATCGCACCTCAGGCAACGGTCATGTTCTACAACCAATCCTGGAGCCAGACACTGGGGTTTTCTGCCCCCCCTGCTGATGCGGATCAGTTCGAGGAACAATCATGTGCAGCCCAGTCTGCCAACTGGCAGGATGGTAACAGGGCGAATGATGGGACGGGTGGTTGGTTAATTAATTTGAATCCCAATGTATTGGCTGCCTGGTATCAGGCCTATGGTGGAGAATTACCCCAGAACGAACCAATCCGTTTCAATAATGAACAAGCCCGGGAAGCCTTTGGTTATTTATGGTCAATCCGCAGCGCAGGATGTATCTGGTTCGGCCGCCAACCTGACCCAATGTCGTATCTTGCAAATCGTAATGCCATATTTTATGCGGGAGCACTGGATTTAATACCGGCGCAAATTAGCTGGATGGATGTGGCAGATAACGCAGATGAATGGACGGTGTTCGGCTTTCCTGGACCGGAAGGCGAGACGATTATTGTGGATGGCCCCGGCCTGATGATCGGGGCTGATTCACCGGAGCAGCAGCTGGCAGCCTGGTTGTTTGCCAGGTATCTACTGGAAGCTGAAGCGCAGGCCAACCTGGTGAGAAGTTTGTTTTCAGTCCCTGTCAGAGAATCGGCCATGCAACACCTCGAGGACTTTTCTGCTGAATATCCGCAGTGGGCTCAGGGTGCCTCACTGATTTCATCTGCCCGGACTGTGCCCGTTTCAGATCATTGGGGTTTGAGCCAGTGGGTTTTACAGGATGCGATTTTCAGGTTGTTGCAGTCAGAAGAAAATCGGACAGATGAAATACTTGAGCAGCTTGACGAAATGATTGAAATGGTGGAAGGCCGTTAACCCTCGTGGTCGATAAACCGGCAGTAGTTGCTTATACAGATGGTGCTTGTTCGGGAAACCCGGGTCCGGGTGGTTGGGCTGCTATATTGAAGTTTGGGCAGCATGAACGTGTTTTATCTGGTGGTGAGAAAGATACCACGAATAACCGGATGGAATTACGTGCGGCTCTGGAAGCTCTACGCGCGCTGACCCAATCATGCCAGGTGACAGTGTTCACCGATTCTGAGTACCTCAAAAAAGGGGTAACAGAATGGATGCCGAACTGGAAGCGCCGAAACTGGCGCCGTAAAGGCGGTAAACTGGCCAATGTGGATTTGTGGATGAAACTGGATGAAGAAATTGCCCGGCATGCAGTCCGCTGGCGATGGGTTCGGGGACATGCCGGTCACCCTATGAATGAACGGGTGGATAGGATGGCACGGAAAGCGGTCCCGGACTGAAACGATGCAGTATTTTTGATTCCCAGGTTGTAGGTAACTCATTATTCAGTCCTGATCTTTTCAAACAGTCAGGAACAGGAGGGTGAAGTTTATGAAACAGGCAGTGGTAAAAGCCCCAGGTGAGATCATCATTCGTGATGTGCCGCGTCCCGAAATCAAGCCCGATCAGGTCCTCCTGGCCGTTAAACGAATTGGGGTGTGCGGTTCAGATATCCACGTCTATCATGGAGAACATCCTTATACCCCTTACCCGGTTGTTCAGGGGCACGAAGTTTCCGGGGTGATTGTTGAGCTCGGTGAGGAAGTTAATAATCTGCAGATCGGTGATCAAGCCACATTCACGCCCCAGATCGTTTGCGGTGAATGTTATCCCTGTCGCCATGGGCGTTATCACATCTGCGACAATCTCAAGGTGATGGGCTTTCAGGCCAATGGTGCTGCCCAAACCTATTTTCCCGTGGATTATCAAAAGATCGTTAAAGTGCCCGCGTCATTCTCGCTGGATGAGGCTGCCATGATCGAGCCCCTCGCGGTTGCCGTGCATGCTCTTTCCAGATATGGTGATGTTTCAGGTCAGGGGGTCTTGGTTCTTGGCGCAGGGACCATTGGCAACCTGGTTGCCCAGGTTGCAGGTGCCATGGGTGCAAAAAGAGTGATGATCACGGATATCAGCGCCTTTAAAATTGAAAAAGCCCGGGAATGCGGCATCGCCAATGTCTGTAACGTCCGGAAGGAAGACCTGGAAACAAAGATCCATGAGGTGTTCGGCGATGATAAAATAGACGTCATTTTCGAATGTGTGGGCGTCCAGGAAACAATTTTCCAGGCTGTTCAGTTTGCCCGTAAAGGTTCGAGTATTATCATCGTGGGTGTCTTTGGCGAAGTTCCGAGGGTGGATTTGGGACTGGTTCAGGACCGAGAGCTGGTATTAAAGGGCACGTTGATGTACCAGCGCGAGGATTACGAAAGGGCAGTTGAGCTTGTTGGCCGGGGTGCTGTCAACCTGGCCCCGATGATCACCCACCGTTACCCCTTTAATACCTATCCCAGTGTTTACGACGAGATCGCTCGCTTGGAAGGTGAAGTTCTGAAGGTCATGATTGCAATTGATTAGAAACAATGATGAATCTCATTTCTAAACGAATATCCACATTCTTATCATTATGACTGCAATTCTTTATGCATTGCCTGGCCGGCTGTTGTATCAATGTTGTATTGCTATAAAAATAAATCAGTTTAAATGATAAGGAAAAATTAATAATCCGGATGTGATTTTCTGAATTGATTATCACCCCATTCTAATACTTGGTTAACCCAAAGGATGTAATATGAGATTTAGATATGGGCACACACACATACTTTACAAGAAGGTGTGCCCCAAATTTCACATCTGTTTTTCGAAAGGTAATTAAACAGATAAGCTTGAAAGGAGTATCACATGAAGTTTAAAATTTTTGCAGTTCTGTTGGTTGTTTTCCTGCTCACGATAGGTGCAGTAGGGACTGGCTTTGCCCAGGAAG
>SKPR01000040.1 GCA_007119455.1 Candidatus Brevefilum sp.
CTGGCGTTCATCAACGTGCTCAACAAAGATGCCACAATCAATGAGAACGGCGGTTCTTATGAAGGCCTGGACCGGTTTGCGTGCCGTGAGAAGCTGTGGTCCGATATGGAAGAAGCCAATCTGACAATTTCAGTGGAACCTTATATGATGAAGGTGCCGCGCTCCCAACGTGGCGGTGAGATTGTGGAACCGATGATCTCCACACAATGGTTTGTGGATGTCCAGGATATGGGGGAAGCCGCCCTGCGGGTTGTGCGTGAAGGACAAATTGAGATCATCCCCGAGCGTTTCAAAAAGGTGTATTACAACTGGATGGAAAACCTGCAGGACTGGTGTATTAGCCGGCAGTTGTGGTGGGGGCACCGGATTCCTGTGTGGTATTGCGATGATTGTGATGGGATGACCGTTGCACGTGTGGACCCAACTGCGTGCCAGCATTGTGGGGGTGAGCGCCTTAAACAGGATCCTGATGTGCTCGACACCTGGTTTTCATCAGCGTTATGGCCATTTTCAACACTGGGTTGGCCGGAACAAACGCCAGACCTGGAATATTTCTACCCAACCTCTGTCATGGAGACTGGATACGATATCCTGTTTTTCTGGGTCGCGCGGATGATCATGGCAGGGTTGGAGTTCACCGGGAAGATCCCTTTCCATACGGTCTACCTGCACGGGCTCATTCGTGATGAACACGGTCAGAAGATGAGCAAGACAAAAGAAAATGTGATTGACCCACTGGAAGTGATCGATGAACTCGGCGCGGATGCCCTGCGTTTCACCCTGCTGGTCGGTTCCACTCCTGGCAATGACATGAACCTCTCGCTAAAAAAGGTGGAAGCCAACCGCAACTTTGCCAATAAATTATGGAACGCTGGCCGGTATGTGATCCGAAACCTGGACGCCATGCCTTCCGAATCTGGTGCCGATCCGGAATGGACACTGGCCGATTCCTGGATCTGGGCCAGGATGAAGCAGCTGCTTCAGACGGTCAACCGGTTGTTTGAGGGCTACCAGTTTGGCGAAGCAGGACGCCAGATCTATGATTTCTTTTGGGGAGAATTTGCAGACTGGTATCTGGAGATATCCAAAGATCAGATCGCTGAAGGCGGTGACCGGGCCTACTACACCGTCCAGACCCTGGTCAGAGTCTTCGATACCTGCTTACGTTTCCTGCATCCTTTCACCCCCTTTGTGACTGAAGCTTTGTGGGGGCATCTTAAATCCGCTGCTCTGGATACTTCGGAAGCGCTAACCCCTGAAAATGGCTGGGAGGATGCGCTCATTATTGCCCGCTGGCCTGAACCGATCGAAAGGGAAGGCTGGGAAGGCCAGGCCATTGAGGACTTTGCCCTCGTGCAAGAAATGGTGCGTGCCATTCGCAATATCCGCTCGGAATATAAAGTCCAACCCGGTCACCAGATTGCTTGCACAATCAGTGCCGGGGACAAGCTGGAGATGATAGAATCCCAAAGTCAGATTTTCGTCTCATTGGCCGGGGTGAATCCGGAGGAATTAGAAATTGTTCGCGAGCCACTGGAACCATCACAGGAGCGGATCACGCTGGTCATACCACCGGTAGAAGTTTCATTGCCGCTGGCTGGTCTGGTTGATGTGGAGGCTGAGCGCGAACGGCTGTCCAAGGAGTTGGCAGAGGCTGAAGCCCAGATCAACCGGTTGGAAAAATTATTGGCCGGCCCTTTTACAGAAAAGGCACCACCTCAGGTGGTGGCGAAAGAAAGAGAAAAACTTGATTCTTATCGCGAAACAGCAGGAAGGATTCGCGAACAACTGGGTTGATAGGCTTTCATGGATATGGAAACAGGGCAATATCAGTTGGAAATGCCCTGTTTTCTTTATTTTTTAGATAGGGTTTGTGACCCGATCATGCTCGAGCTGCATGATCCGTCGCAGGATCGCCAGGGAGGTGGCGTAGGTCGAATCCACACCGAAATAAGACAGGGTTCCTGCCCCCAGATTCTCACCTTTGGTTAGGGGGGTATCGGATGCATAATGTAAAATACCTAGATCAAAGGGGAGGTTATACAGGTTAACGATTTCGTCCACCGGGTGACGGGTGGGTCGGAATAATTCGTAAACTGCTGAAAGATAGGGTCCGGCTTCCATTTCAATATCAGTGTAGCCTTCACGGTAAATCACTTCCATGATACCGGCATTTTGCAGGTAAGTGCCCAGCACAGAGACCGATTTTTGGTTATCGAGTACATTCCCATAGACCAGGTAGGGGCTGACATCACCAGCGGAGAAGCAGTTGTTGTACATAAAGGTGTTGTGTGATTGCTCATCATAGGTCACGTTGGGGATCATCACATCACCGCGCCGACCGTTGAGGGTGGCCGCCTTGCCCATCACATAGATTCCCAGCATCGGGCAGGTATGTTCGGCTATCTTGACCAGCAGGTTATAAGCGGCCATGCCAAGGGGGTAATCCATGTTTAGGATCAGCGCCTGGCTGTCTTTGAGAAAAGACCAATCCGTTGGATGTCCGGCGATGGCTTCGGGTGTCAGACGCGGGTCAATGGTATCCGGATTGAGAGCAGAAAGTTCAATGATCCGCGCTTCGACATCAAAAGCATGTTCGCTGGGAATGCGTTGTACGCCGTATTTTTCTTCGAATGCAGCCTGGGCATCAATCAAGTCCTGTCCTTCAGGTGTTGATTGATATTTTTTTAAGATGTAATACAGAAAATTTTCTGGTCGGGAGGGAACTTCTTCCTGGCTGATATCGCGCCATTCGGCCAGCAGGGTTTCATCACCCTCGGTTTGTAGGTAGTGGGTCAAGCGGTCCTGCTGGGTTAGAGCAAAACCGGTCAACAGGTTGGGGATGCTGTGGGTATTGCTTGAGATGAAATAAACAGGTTGCTGGCGGATTTTCGGATAACTGCTTTCGATATTTTCCCACCAGAATCGGGTGGCCCGGCGATATTCGTTGAGTGATCCGCTGAAAAGCTGGACTTCAAGATCCATTTCTCGGTCTCGAATCCGGGTTAGCATGTCTTTGAACCGGTTACCCCAGATGGTCAGCAGTCGCATTAATTCTTCTTCGGTTACATTAAGTGCCCTGGCGAGGTTCTCCATATCTGGCTTCGAACCTGGAGCCAGTGTCTCTAATTCATGGTCTGTCAGTTCTTGAAGCAGGAAATGGAGTTTATTCCATTCGATCTGATAAGCCGTCATCATCGGTACGACGTCATCGATATCCGAACGGGAGGCGATATAACAAGCCAGGAGGCTTTCTCCATCGAAAAAGCAGCGTCGTCGCCGGGCGCGAGCGGTCACTTCTGTCCATACATTAATATCATCAAGACCTGATTGCTCGAAAACGGTAGCACTCTGCCCCAGCAGAACCGCCTGGATATCAGGCA
>SKPR01000103.1 GCA_007119455.1 Candidatus Brevefilum sp.
AGAGCACTCTATATTCAAGGCATCTGTGATTTCGGTGTCAGCTATGCGCTGATTGGTGACCCTCTCAGCTCAAGTGATATCCTCAACAATATCCCTGAAGCCCAGGATGATGTGGTCGTTATCTGGCAGACAGAAGGAATCATTCCAAATATCAACCTGTCTGCATCACCTGCACTGCCGGCTCATATTCGCTTTCGCCTTAAAGAAGCTTTTTTAAACCTTGGGACAGACGCCACTGGTCTTGCTCTGATGAGCACGGCTCTCCACAGCGATGTTGATGCGCTGTTGGCTGTTGAAGACCATTTTTATAACCCTTTGCGGTCTGCGATCTTCCCCATGGAACCAGATTTTCAAAAAATACTTTTCCAGACATCTCAATAATGAAAACTATCCAAAAGTTTTTCCATTCATCACTACATATCCTGATTTATTCAGCAGTCGGGATTTTCCTTCTGATTGGTTTGATGCGAACAGCCATGCTCATCATGGGGCGACAACGGATCCATTCACCTTCGGAAGTACAGCCAGCCTCTGCCGCACTGGTATTGGGTGCCGGTTTGAACCGGGATGGCACACCGGGTGTGGTATTGCGTGACCGTATTAGGACTGCAGCTGAACTTTATTTTAATGGACGTGTTCAGAAGATTTTGATGAGCGGAGACAATAGTTCAATTTATTATAACGAACCCGGTGCCATGCGAGCTTATGCCCTTGACCTGGGCGTGCCTGAGGAAGATATCATCCTCGATGGCTCAGGTCGGCGCACTTATGAAAGCTGCTATCGTGCCCGTGATGTCTTTGGGCTTCAGGATGTGATTGTTGTAACACAGGCCTTTCACCTTCCACGTGCCTTATTTCTGTGCAATAACCTGGGTATCGAATCCTCCGGTGTCACCGCTGATGACGCTGAATACAACCTCCGCAGTTACACCTATTGGTGGGTCCGTGAAATATTGGCTTCCGTGAACGCCTATTGGGATATCTACATCAGCCCACCTATCCTTGAATACACCTTAAGCAACCCTTAAACATCACGGTTTCCGATACCATGCTATTACTGATAAAAGATAAATCTGGCATCGAAATTGCATATTACGGATAGCATTATGAATAGAGAAAAAGCTTTAGCCATTGTTCATAAATACATTGAGAACCCGAACCTCATCAGACACATGCTGGCGGTTGAAGCCGCAATGGGATTTTATGCTCGCAAATATGGAGAAGACGAGGAAAAGTGGGCTGTGACCGGATTGCTGCATGATTTTGATTGGGAAATTCACCCCACGATGGATGAACATCCTGTGGCTGGCGAGCCGATATTACGTCAACATGGCGTCCCTGAAGAGATCATCCGTGCAGTGCTCAGCCATGCCAATCACACCGGAGTTGAACGAGAGTCACTCATGGAAAGAGCGCTGTTTGCCTGCGATGAAATCACCGGATTGATTACGGCTGTTGCCCTTGTCAGACCTTCACGCGCCCTCTATGACCTTAAAGCGAAATCCGTGAAGAAAAAATGGAAAGATAAATCCTTTGCAGCTGGCGCAAACCGCGAGGAGATCGAACAGGGTGCGGCTGAATTAGGTATCGATTTGTGGGAGCATGTGTCCAATGTGATCAAAGCCATGGAAACCGTATCTGATTCACTCGGATTATCAGGACCAGACAAGAGCAACAACAACGAGGAATGATATGAAGACACTGACCGGTAAAGGTTATTATATCTGGATAGTAAGTCGATGCGAAAAAGGTGATCCTGAACGAATTGCCGCGTTAGCCCGAGAATCTCAGTTAACACACGTGATCATAAAAATCGCCGATGGCGCATTCCCCTATAATATCAATTTGAATAATGGATTTGATTATGTACGCCCTGTGATTAAAAAGCTGCAATCTCAGGGGATCTCAGTGTGGGGATGGCACTATGTATACGGTGATCACCCACAACAGGAGGCTGAAATTGCGGTAAAACGATCACTTGAATTGGGTGTTGATGGTTATGTGGTAAATGCCGAAAAAGAATACAAACTTCCCAATCGTGCCATTGCTGCCAGCCGTTTTATGAATATTTTGCGGAGCAACCTGGGCAGCCTACCCATAGCCCTGAGTTCCTATCGCTATCCCTCATATCATAGAAGTCTTCCCTGGACAAATTTCCTTGATCGCTGTGATTATAATATGCCGCAGGTTTACTGGATGGGTTCTCACGGCCAGGCAGGCGCACAACTTAAAAGATGCATTAATGAATTCAAGAATATTCATCCTTTCAGGCCAATCATACCAACAGGCCCAACATTTAAAGAATGGGGTTGGGTTCCTCGTGAAGAAGATGTTATCGAATTTATGCAAGTTGCCCAAGAATTAAATATACCAGCTGTAAATTTCTGGAGTTGGGATAACGCCAGACGAGACCTACCTTCCTTCTGGGACCTGGTAAGAGATTATAATTACGAACTCACACCACAAGTAGCCAGCCTGCCAAAACGCTATATTCAGGCATTGAACAATCGAAATCCATTAGAAGTCGTGGACTTCTATCGTGAGAATGCTGTCCACATCCGCTCGCAAAATGCAATCCAGGGGAAAACGGCCATCAAAGCATGGGTCACCACTTTATTGGATGAATTTCCAGATGGTGATTTCTCACTGATCTCAGAAACTCAGAATAAAAATATTCACAGTTTTCAATGGCAGGCGACGGATAAGTCTGGCATGGTATTTACGGGACGAGAAACACTGGGCACCCATGAAGATCAAATCAGTTATCAGTATTCTTTTTTCAGCCCAATTGAAACAGCTATCTGATTCAATCTAATTAGTCCAAAATATCGACCAAATCGAGGGGGATGGTTAAATCCAGGATCTCATCACCTTTTTTGACATCAATCACCTTTTCACCACGCTGCATACGGTTAGATTCCGGTGCGTCAGTCACCCGGATCAAACGACTGGCAGCATCTCTAAAATGCAGAACGCCATTGTGGGTTAATAAACCCATCATCATCCCAATGACTTTTTCACCCTCTGGCAATTTCCAGGTAATCACACCCAATCCATATCGGCTCTGGGTTGGAAAAACCGAGGGATCCAGTCGCTTGGCTTTACCTCGATTAGTGACAATCAGAACCTCACCTCGCCGTGAGGCAACACCAGCACCAATGACCTGATCATCACCACGCAATTTCATCCCATTGACACCCGCTGCCACAAGCCCCATTGGCCGGACATCTTCTTCATTAAACCGGATGCCCATTCCATCTCGAGATGCCACTATTACGTCTTCATCACCTTTAGTGAACAATACTGTCTCAAGTTCATCATCTTTATTGATTCTGACCAGTGTAAGTAATTGAGCAGAAGGCCCGGGTAGATCATTCAATAATGAACGTTTGACCATACCCATTCGGCTAACGGTCAGCAGATAACCGTCGGATTCGTCCAGATCATTGGGTGCCGAGAATAGTAACTTCAGCCGATGATGATCTTTGAAAGGTGCCAGTGCTGATAAAGCTATGCCTTTTTCCGGTTCAGCTGCCACCGGTAATGCATGAACGGATAAAGCAGCCGCCTCACCGTTGTCTGCGACCACAAAGACAGTGTGTCGAGTGGATGTTCGCAGCACCATCCTGGGCGCATCAATTCCCCATTGCCGAAAAGATTTGTCTCCATCCGTGCGTGCAATGTGATTATCTCTGGAAACGGCCACCCAAACCGTTTTTTCGGGAATAACATCAGCCGTCGTCAGGAGGTCAATGGCTGTTTCACCTTCATCCATTTGAATAATTTGTGTTCGTCGTGGGTCTGCATACTGATCTCGCACTGCCTTCAGTTCATCAATCACCACACCACGCATCTTTTTAGGTGACTTAAGGAGGCTCTTAAGTTCTTTAATCCGTTTGGTAACCTCCTTATGCTCATCCTCAATTTTCTTTCGCTCTAAGGCCGCCAGCCGGCGTAGCGGCATATCTAAAATGGCCTGCGCCTGGACCTCGTCCAGATTGAACTTACGCATCAGGTTACTTTTAGCAGTCTCAACCCGCTGTGAGCGTCGAATGGTATCAATAACTTCATCCAGATTCTCCAAAGCGATCAAATACGCATTGAGGATATGCAGACGCTCTTCCGATTTTTTTAACTCGTATTCGCTGCGTCGTTTAACAACCTCCAGGCGATGGTCAACAAATACTTTAAGAACCTGCTTTAAGGTCAATTTATGAGGTTGACCTCTGACGAGTGCAAGCATATTGATTCCGAAGGTGCCCTGCATCGTGGTGCGTTTATACAGTGTTTTCAGAATGATATCTGGATCAGCCGATTTAGTCAGTTCAATCACAATGCGCATGCCCTGCCGGTCTGATTCATCCCTCAAATCGCTGACACCATCAAGCTGTCCATCCCGCACAAATTCGGCAATCTTCTCAATTAATGAGGCTTTATTGGTCATATAGGGCAGTTCGGTGACAATGATGCGTTTTCTACCCCGGTTCATTTCTTCGAGACGGACACGGGCTCTCATACGAATTCTGCCCTTGCCACTTCCATATGACTGTGCCAGGGTTTCTGTCCGGTCATCTGTGATAATCAAACCCCCTGTTGGAAAATCGGGACCTTGAATAAATTGCATGAGGTCTTCCACACCGATATCATCGATTTTATTCCAGTTTTCCAACATCATCACCAGGGCATCAACAACCTCCCCGAGATTATGGGGTGGAATATTGGTTGCCATGGCAACTGCAATACCCGATGCGCCGTTGACAAGTAAATTCGGAATGGAGGAGGGCAAAACGACTGGTTCCTGTAATGAACCATCAAAATTTTCTACAAAATCAACCGTATCCATACCCAGTTGTTGAATAAGATCAAGGGACATCTTTGTCAGGCGCGCTTCTGTATAGCGCATGGCCGCTGGGGGATCGCCGTCGACACTCCCGAAATTCCCCTGCCCTTCAACTAAAAGATAACGTTGAGAAAAATCCTGGGCCAAACGAGCCATCGCATCGTAAACCGCCATATCCCCATGGGGATGGTACTTTCCCAATACCTCGCCTACGATCCTGGCGGATTTTTTATGAGCAGAGTTGGGTCTCAATCCCATATCAAACATGGCATACAAAATTCTTCGCTGAACGGGTTTAAGTCCATCCCTTGCATCTGGCAATGCTCTGGATACAATCACGCTCATGGCATAATCAAGATACGATTGTTGCATTTCTTCATTAATATTAATTGGGCGAACCGTTCCTAAATTCATTGAATACTCCTCCTGTCCTGGTATTCACCGATGGATGACAGGCTTTGATGATTTCTGCGAAAGAACATATGTTTCATTATATCATAAAAAATCCCGGGCAATCACCCGGGATTTCAATTTATTATTGATTGTCAATGGACTTTATTCGACGATCTCAATTTCTTCCTCATCAAGATCTTCATCGATTTCATCTTCAATCTCTGATTCATCCTCGTCTAAAAGATCATCATCAATCTCATCGATTTCGTCGACTTCGTCGAGTTCATCTTCGTCAAGCAGATCATAGACATCGACCTCATCTTCAAACAGGTCAAGGGTCCGTCCTTCCAAAGCCTCACCCGAAGGTTCTTCCCCGGGCGTTTCACTGGAGAACTGGCCCGGCTCAAAACCCGTTCCTGCGGGTATCAGCTTACCGATCATGATGTTCTCCTTCAGACCGTATAACGGGTCTTCCCGAGAAGCTACTGCAGCAGCAGAAAGCACCTTAATGGTGTGCTGGAATGAAGAAGCGGAGAGGAATGAATCCGTTTCCAAAGCTGCTTTTGTGATCCCCAACAAGATTTCAATATAGCGTGCTGGTTTTTTACCCTGGGCCGTCAGGTCTTCATTCACACGACGGATTTCCAGGCGGTTGACCAGATCCTGAGGCAGGTAATTGGAATCACCAGGTCGGATGATCTGAACTTTGCCCAACATCTTGTTGATAATGACTTCAAAATGTTTATCATTGATGTTCTGACCCTGAGTCCGATACACCTGCTGGATTTCACGCATGAGATACTGCTGGCAGTCATCCCGCCCTTTGATTCGCAGAATTGTATGGGGGTTCAAAGAACCTTCAGTCACCGGTTGCCCGGCTTCGATTTTATCACCTTCTTGAACAATCAAGCGTGATGTTGTTGGGATATCATATTCTTCAGATTCTTTGACTTCATATGAAACGATAACTTGCCGGTCTTCAATCCTCACCCGGCCTGCATGTTGGGCTTTGATCACAGCCTCATCCTGGGTCGCCAGAACGGTGCCATTTTCGACCTGATCCTCATCAGCAACTTCGATCGTCCAATCTTCTGGGACGTCATACACATCAGAGACCATTTCGCTGTGATCCACCCTAACAATACGCTGGTCGGTATATTTTTCTGAATGGATCACATGGGCCGTGCCAGCTATCCTGGAGATAATGGCTTCACCTTTAGGCATCTTACGAGCTTCAAACAATTCTTCTACACGGGGCAGACCGGTGGTGATATCACCACCAGCAGCAACACCACCTGTATGGAAGGTTCGCAGTGTAAGCTGGGTACCTGGTTCACCAATCGACTGGGCCGCGATAATGCCGACCGTTGAACCTAATTTAACCATGTCACCACGACCAAGATCGATACCGTAACAACTGGCGCAGATACCATGGATCATCTCACAGGTCAGGGGGGAACGTACTTTGATGGCTTCAATACCCAGTTTGATGATCTTTTTAACTCGATCATGGGTCAGTTCATCATTCTGGTTGAAAATGATCTCACCGGTATCAGGATTAATAATCCGTTCAGCCAGAACGCGTCCATAAATTCTTTCACTGAATGACTGGCCAGCGATATCATCTTCGGCTGAAATCCAGATACCGTTGTGGGTTCCACACTCTTCTTCGTTGACAATGATATCCTGGGCGACATCAACCAGACGCCGGGTCAGGTAACCTGCATCCGCTGTACGGAGTGCGGTATCTGCCAGACCTTTCCGGGCACCATGCGT
Organism: Candidatus Brevefilum sp.; assembly: GCA_007119455.1. GTDB lineage: Bacteria > Chloroflexota > Anaerolineae > Anaerolineales > Anaerolineaceae > Brevifilum. Next base: position 7,010 of record SKPR01000103.1, read on the forward strand.
TGAAATGAAATATTCCAGGGCTGTGAGACCTTCTCTGAAGTTAGAGCGAATTGGCATCGGAATAATGCGGCCAGCCGGATCGGCCATCAAACCACGCATACCAGCCAGCTGGGCGATGGAGTTGAAGCCACCTTTGCTGGCGCCACAATTTGCCATGGTTGCCAGATCACCGGTGGGATCCAAAGCGTCTCTCACGGCGGAGGCGACCAGGTCCGTCGTTTCTTGCCAAATTTCAATCACCTTTTCATCGCGTTCCTGCTCGGTCAACAAGCCCCGTCTGAAGTCCCGATTGATCAGGTCTACTGAGTCAAGTGCTTCCTGGATGATCTCCTGCTTTCTGGGCGGGACGGTGATGTCAGCCACTGCAATGGTCGATCCTGAACGGGTCGCGTACAGGAAACCGATTTCTTTAATCCTGTCAGCAACGAGACAGGTTTCCTCTGGACCAACAATTTCATAAACATCGGCGATTAAGTCTTTAACACCACCTTTATCCAGTGTGTCATTATAGAAGCGCATTTGCTCGGTCAGGGCATTATTGAAGATCACCCGACCAACAGTGGTATCAATCAACCTGGTTTCAGGTTCTTCCAAGCGCAGATTATCGGCATCGTACCAGGATGTCGTCATAATTTTAATTTCTGCATGGATATCAACCTGGCTGAGTTCATACGCCATGATAACTTCGTCAATATCTGAGAAAACACGCCCGTCACCCTTGTGCTCCTGATCAACCTTCATTGTCAGGTAATAAACACCTAAAACCATATCTTTCGATGGGCTGATGATGGGTTCACCATTTGCGGGTTTGAGCAGGTTCTTGGTAGCCAGCATCAGTTCGCGGGCTTCTGTAACAGCTTTTTGAGAGAGGGGTACATGGACCGCCATTTGATCGCCATCAAAGTCAGCATTGAACGCCGTTGTGACCAGCGGATGTAATTGAATCGCGCTACCTTCGATCAGTATGGGTTCAAATGCCTGGATACCCAGACGGTGCAATGTTGGCGCACGGTTTAAGAGAACCGGGCGTTCTTTAATAACCTCTTCGAGCGTTTCCCAAACCTCAGGCCGGTTTCGTTCAATGAAACGCCGGGCACCTTTGATGTTCGCAGCATATTCTTGGGAAACCAATCGTGAAATCACGAATGGTCTATAAAGTTCAAGGGCCATTGATTTTGGCAAACCACATTGGTGTAATTGGAGATAGGGACCCACAACAATCACCGAACGGCCAGAATAATCCACACGCTTACCCAAGAGATTTCGGCGGAAACGTCCTTTTTTACCTTTAAGCATATCGCTCAAAGATCGTAATTCTCGTCGACCACGACGTGAGAGTGCCTTGCCTCGCTGGGAGTTGTCAATTAAGGAATCGACTGATTCCTGTAACATACGTTTCTCATTGCGTACGATGACGTCAGGCGCGCCGAGTTCTAACAACCGTTTTAGCCGATTATTTCGATTAATTACACGCCGGTAAAGATCATTGAGGTCCGATGTCGCAAAGCGACCACCATCAAGCTGCACCATAGGCCGCAAATCCGGAGGGATAACGGGCAATGCCGTCATTATGATCCACTCGGGTTTGTTGCGGGAACGCCGAAAGGCTTCGATCACACCCAGGCGGCGTGTTGCCTTCTTGCGTTTCTGTTTGGAACGGGTGGTACGGATTTCTTCCCAAAACTCTTCGGACATGGCATCCAGATCAATACGCTTCAGGATATCGAAAAATGCCTCTGCACCCATATCTGCACGGAAAACCTGTCCCCAGCGGGATTTTAATTCACGATAACGCCCTTCACTCAAAAACGTGAAGGGTTCTAATTCATAAAGCTCGTCACGAAGCCGGGCTGATTCAGTCTGGCTTTCTTCTGCCTGATCTTCGAGCTCATTACGGAGCTCTTCCATTTTTAATTCCGATTCAGCCCTGATCTCTTCCTTTTGCATCTTAAGATGCTCAACCTCACGCTCGCGTTGTTCTTTGAGATCTGATTCAAGATCTTCGATCATTTCTTTAACGATTTTCTGAACCTCACTGAGATGAGCAGAGGTAACCTCTATCCCCGTATCTACGATCGTGATGTCTTTATCAAGGGCATTAAAAACAATGGGTTTCCGGATCTTTTTGCCCATCCGGGTCTGGATTTCACTCTCCAGCCGTTGTCCTTCTTTAATAACCGGGTCAATCCGTTTCCCAATTTGTTCGTCATAGCGGGCTTTAAGCTCTTCCCGCTGGGCATCAATATCCTTTAAGGCCTTATCACGGGATTTCTTAACCTCAGCAATTTGAGCGTTGATCTTCTCACCCAGTTCTCTTTCAGACAGGCTGATTTCATCATCCAGCCTTTTCAGAGCCTTCTGCCGGGCATCTTCGTCAACATAAGTCACAATATATTGGGCAAAATAAAGAACCCGATCCAGGTTACGCCGAGAAATATTCAACATCAAGCCCAGGAATGAGGGGATTCGCCTTGTATACCAGATATGAGCCACCGGTGCGGCCAGCTCAATATGCCCCATTCGCTCGCGTCGAACAGCGGAACGGGTTACTTCGACTCCACACTTATCACAAACAATACCTTTATAACGTGGGTTCTTGTACTTCCCACAATAACACTGATAATCTCGTGTGGGTCCAAAAATGGCTTCACAGAACAACCCGTCCTTCTCCGGACGTAATCGTCGATAGTTAATTGTCTCAGGCTTGAGTACTTCACCGTAAGACCAGCTACGAATAACCTCGGGAGATGCAAGTCCAATTCGCAGTGCTTTTAATCCCTTTGTTTCCACGTGGAGCCTCCTGTATTTTATGGAAATAAGACAAATTTCTTCGCATTAACGCGAGAAAAACCTCGAGAGATTCTCATCCCTCAGGTGTACTTAATTTTTTCTGGTAGTTTTTGACCAATGCATGCAAACGGTAATTATAGCAAATTTATATGGCATTTGTCAAATTTTTCAAGGGACCAATTCTACCACACCGGTTGTGATACGTCCAGATAAGTCATTTAATGCGCATATTTTTTTGGAACCTGTAAATAAAACGTACTACCTTTGCCTAATTGACTTTCCACCCGCACCTGTCCACCATGACGTTCTGTAACTGATTTGACGATTGCCAGCCCCAAACCACTCCCGCTTTCAGTCTGAGTGGGCGCAGCATCGATTTTATTAAATTTTTTAAATAGCTGACGTTGATCCAATGGGGCGATACCAATCCCGTGATCCCTGACTGCAAATTCCACCATGGAGTCTTGTTCACGGACAATCAACGCTACCGTTTCACCCATTTTTGAAAACTTGATCGCATTTTCCACCAGGTTTTTCAATGCCTGGGTCAGGAACAAAAAATCACCTTCAATCGTTAGCGGATAATCGGGTTGAGAAACATTGACACGTATACCCCGTTGCTTGGCCTGAGCATCCATACTTTCAACTACTTTGGCAGTAAGCTGGTCCACTGTAAATTGTTTAATCTCAAGTGGTTCACCACCATCCAACCGGCTGAGATCTAATAGATTCCCCACTAAGGCTCTCATCTCCTCAACACTGTGAATGATTTTGCTGATGTAGTTATCCTGTTGTTCATTCAAATTCCCCGTTAACCGCAGAATTTTTCCATACCCAAGGATTAATGTGAGAGGGGAGCGCAGTTCATGGCTTACTGTTGTCACCAGTTCAGATTTAAGTGATTTAAGTTTTTCCTGCTCGGTTATATCTCTGAGAATGATTGCGACAGATATGCCGTCTCCATCAATGGGTACCAACCGGGTATTCAGGACAAACACACGTCCATCGCTCAAATTAATGGTTTCCACGCCTGAAGTTTGGTTTGGATTTTCCCCGAGACCGCGACCATTTACACCAATTTCTGTCATTAATTTCCGCTTTATTTCATCAAGCTTGCCACTCATTTCAGTTTTTGCGGTTTGATTCAGGTAAAGCACCTCACCTTGAGGATTCATCAGGATCACAGCATCAGGCAGATGATCAAATAATGATTCCAGATGCTTTTGCCTGACGAGGGTTGCTTCATATTGATTGGCTATGACAATCGCCGGCCCAGCGCGATGACCCAGCTCTTTAAAATAATCCTTGGTCTTATCATCCGGAGAACGGATATCCTGGAAAGCAACCCAGAGAACACCCAGGAATTTATTCTGATAACGTAAAGGTACAGATACCAATGCGGCAGGATAAGGCATCCCACGGGTAATGGGTAATGATTTGCCGGCTTTGAAATCAGGCAGAATAAGCAAATCCCTGCCGTGTGTTTTTTCAATAATTGAGTTATCCAAAGGTGCCAGCTTTTCTGCATGTTTGCCGGCCCCAAATTGTCGGGGGCCTTCCTGCTCCGCAGAATTTAACACCTCATCAGCCAATAAAATAACTCTGGCAGATGACACACCCTGGGAAAGGGCAGCTCTGAGAATGTTGTCAATCACACTGCTCAAATCCAACTGGTGATTGACCCCTTCACTAACCGACAGCAAGTTGGTCTGCTGGTTATTACGCTGTTGCAGAGCACCTGCCATACGATGAAACGCTTTTGTCAAACGAGATGGCTCAAATAATCCCTTCGGTAGCCTGAGACTACCAACAAGCTGACCGTTGGTAAGTTTCTCAAACCCCTCAATTAACCCGTCAGATCGTTTGATCATGGGTATTACGCCCAATAGTCCGACTAAAAACACAAATATTAGAATGCCAGTGCTGGTTAAAAAGCCCGGTAAGGCGTTTTCCAAAGCTGTCTGATAAATGACATGGTTGGACACGGACACAACCACCGCACCACTTTGCTGCATTATTGGCTGGTAATATTGCAGTGCTGACAGGCCTGAATCAGAATATGACTCAGAAAAAAATGGCGTTTGGTGAGCGGGTAATGGATAAGACTCACCAATCCGAGTTTGATCAGTATGGTAAAGGATATCCCCATAGCGACTGACAATGGCCCCTTGACCACCCTGGTCGGCCAGTTGTTGCAAATTGGTCAACATCATATGGGTCATGGGATTCTCATCCAGATCAGTCATTCCCATTAATAGTCGGTCAACCTGCCCGTTTGCATTGTTGATACCGGTCATGAAAATCAAACGAGAAAAACTGCCATTGGGACCAT
>SKPR01000165.1 GCA_007119455.1 Candidatus Brevefilum sp.
AAAAACTGTGTATGACCTCTGACCTGCCTGGTATTTTTTGGGTTACTTTTCAAAACCAAGACTTCAATCTATAATTCAGTTCATCAGGGGTTGGTTCTGGCTATCATGGTAGCATGTCAAAGGACAGGCTGGGTGATGAGACAATTCTTGTTTATACGCTATTGGATCAGGAGGTTTGCCCGTGTCGGAACAGGATTATAGTTTTGAGGAAAAGGTGCGTGGCCTGATTGATCAGCTCAACGCCTATATTGAGCAATATCACGGTGGCTCAGTCGAACTTAAGAAAATTGAGGGAAAAACGGTCTACGTTCACCTGGGTGGTGCCTGTGAAGAATGCCCGCTTTCTCCATCAACCTTGCAGGGCTGGGTGGCTGGCACCTTGCGGCAGTTCTTTCCTGATGTTCAGGTCGAACAGTCCTTCTAAAAAGCAGGTTGGTTTCAGCTTGAACTGACAAAAAAAAAGAAATCCATGAGCGCTCATGGGTCATTTTTATCAGTTCTATTTCTCGTTCAAATCTTCTTGTGTGTAAAAGATTGTAAAACAGCAAACTCGGTCAGGGGGAATACTATTGATCGGGTTGATCAGCGTTTTTAGCCTGGGCACCGCTGCCAGGGCCATAATAGATTTCCTTTTGTACAGCCCGGTAGAGGGTTTCACTGCGGAGGTCATCCAGGGTATAGCAGGGGGCATCCAGGTGTTCGGCGAGGGACTGAGCCAGTCCCTGGTCAAATGCTTCGTGTTCCATGTTGATTACCACTGCGCGGACATCTTCTTTGGCGATCTGTTCGGCGATCTGGTGTGCTTCTTCTTGCGGTGAACCACCCCTCATCGCCACATTCCCGGCGCCGTCAGTCAGCACGATCAACAGTGGCAGCACATCAGGATGTAAAACTTTTTCGCGCTTTAAAACCTGGAGGGCCTTATCCAGGCCGGCACTTAAAGGTGTTTTTCCGCCAACGGGGATATCTGCCAGTGCCCGTTGTGCTAATTGGACGGAATTGGTGGGTGGTAAGACCAGGGTCGCCCGGTCCTTTTGGAACACGATCAACCCAACCCGGTCACGGCGCTGATAAGCATCGGTCAGCAGGGAGAGGATGGCACCCTTTGTCGCGGCCATACGCTCAGCCACCGCCATGGACCAGGATGCATCGACCAGGAACAGGATCAGGTTGGAGGCCTTTTTTACCCGTACCTTGCGCTGGTAATCTTCCCGGCGGACGGAGAAAGCTACATCTTCACGGCTGTCTTCGCGTGCTTTTTGGAAGGGTGCAGCAGCCCTGATGGTGGCATCAAAGGCCAGATCATCCGAACGGCCATTGGCGGGACGCGATTGGATGTAGCGGCCCCGTTTACGGTCGGTATGGGTTTGAGACCGCCGGCCACTGTGTTTACGCATCATGTCATCCAGAGGGGTATCCAACCGGCGTGGCTCAAAGGTGTCGCCGGGTTTAACTTTCTGACCACCCTCCCACCAGTGGGCGGTGGCATCGTCAAATATATCCTGCCGGGCAGGTTCTATGGACTCGGGTCCAGGGGATTCGTCGCTAACCTCGACGCGGGGGGAGACTGACTTTTTTTTTGACCGGATTCAGGCTCGCCGCCTTTGGGTTCATCATCCGGTGATGAAGCGATAGAGGCAGCGCCTTTTAGCTGTTCTATATGCTCTTGAAGCTGTGTAACGCCCATCTCGGACTGTCTGAACGGTCCGGCTTTAACCCGGTGGGGGAGTGCAAGCTCTGCGGCCAGGGCGATATCACGCGGGTTAATGGCCTTACGACCCTCGAAAGCCGCATGAGCACGGGAGGCTTTGAGGATCACCAGATCAGCCCGGTGACCGTCCACCTGCATTTTAGCCGTCAGGTCTGCAATCACCAGGAGGTCCCGGCTGGAATATCCCACGTGATCAACCAGTTGTCGAGCCTGGGCGATTTGTTCTGAGAGTTCATTTTCTCGTGGAAGCCATTCCTGGCGGAAGGATTCCGGATCCGCTTCGAATGCCAGGTTCCGTTCCATAATCTGGACACGCTGGCGGGGCTCAAGGATCCCGCGGATTTCAACCGATAGCGCAAAGCGATCCAGCAACTGAGGACGCAGGTCACCCTCTTCCGGGTTCATCGTCCCGACCAGGATAAAACGGGCCGGATGGGCAAAGGAGATACCCTCGCGTTCGATAATATTCATGCCCATGGCTGCGGAGTCGAGCAAGACATCCACCACGTGATCATCCAAAAGATTGACTTCGTCGATATAGAGGAGTCCCCGGTTGGCAGAAGCCAGGACGCCGGGTTCAAAGTGGCGTTCACCCTTTTGAATGGCTTTTTCGATGTCCAGGGTGCCAACCACCCGGTCTTCCGTGGCGGAAATGGGCAGGTTGATGAAGGGGGTTTGCCGGGTTTCAACGGGAACGTCCTCATCTTCTGACTGAAACCGTTCCCGGCATTCTGTACACCAGGAGACAGGTTTCTGGGGGTCGCAGCCAAAGCGGCAACTTTCCACGACCTGGACCGGGGGGAGCAGGGCTGCAAGGGCACGGGCTGCGGTGGATTTAGCTGTGCCCCGTTCACCGCGAATCAACACACCGCCAATCCGGGTGTCAATGGCATTCAGGATCAGCGCTCTGCGCATGCGCTTTTGTCCAACGATGGCTGTAAAGGGGTAAATGACTCGCATAATCCAGGTTCCAATAATCTTTCTAACGACCATCAAGTTTACCACGTCAATGTCTGAATCACCAAGTTTTGTCCGATGTTGCTAACCATTAAAGGAATGAAACAACCATAGCTGATTTTTAAGAAACCCTGCAGGATGTGGATATGTCCGGTGATACGGGTTTGGCTGTAAATGAGCTAAAATATACCTATGCAATGGCACATACATGGACATGACTGGGCCATCGAGCTCCTGCGGACTCATGTTGCAGGCAATAACCTTCGACATGCTTACTTGTTTTCAGGACCGGAAGGGGTGGGCCGGCGGACCCTGGCTCTCCGCTTTGCCCAGGCCTTAAATTGCCTGACACCGCCTCATCCCGGTGATTTTTGTGACTCCTGCCGCTCCTGCCGGCAGATCTGGGCCAAGACCTATCCGGATTTGAGCACACTTACCCCGGAGGAGGGCCACAAGGATATCCGCATCGATCAGGTCAGGGCACTCCAGCACACCCTGGCGCTATCGCCTTATGTCGGCGGTTACCGGGTGGCCCTTCTGCCAGATTTCCAGCGTGCAACCACCCAGGCCGCCAATGCACTGTTAAAAACTCTGGAAGAACCGCCTGACAGGGTCGTTTTACTGCTGACGGCGAATGCCATTGAG
>SKPR01000045.1 GCA_007119455.1 Candidatus Brevefilum sp.
CTCAATTTACTGAGGCAAAACAAATCTAAGAAATGTGGTGCTAAAACCAAAAGAATGCTTTGTGCCGTTGACCCCGATTTTTTATTGGAGGTGCTCAATTCTTGAGTTTGCGATTGCCCTGGAAAACACGGTTTCGCAGGCCGGCATTTAATATCGTATAATTTATGGGCTAGCAATCAAATCCATGCTTCAGGAGCATTTATGACTATTAAAAAACCAGCCGCAACGATCCGAAGAGAATTTATCGACTTTTTTGTTGAACACGGTCATACTTTCGTCCCTTCATCCTCTCTGGTACCGGGGGGTGATTCAACTTTGTTATTTACCAATGCAGGAATGGTCCAGTTTAAAGACGTCTTTCTGGGCACCGACCAACGCCCTTACACCCGTGCCGTCAATTCGCAAAAATGTCTGCGCGTCTCCGGGAAACACAATGACCTTGACCAGGTTGGCCGTGATAACACACATCATACCTTTTTTGAAATGCTGGGGAACTGGTCTTTCGGTGATTACTACAAGGAAGAAGCGATCACATGGTCCTGGCAACTTCTAACCGACGTGTGGAAACTGCCTAAAAACAGGTTGTGGGCAACATATTTCAAAGATGAGCTCGGAAAAATCCCTGAAGATCAAGAAGCAGCGAAAATCTGGCTGAACCAGCCAGGCTTTGAGCCGGATCATTTACTACACTTTGGCAGAAGTGAAAATTTTTGGGAAATGGCCGAAACCGGCCCTTGCGGTCCGGACACCGAGATATTTTATGACCGTGGCCCTGAATTTTGTGACCGGGCGGATGACCCGGACCACGTCTGTGAGGTCAACGGCGATTGTGAACGTTTTCTTGAAATTTGGAACAATGTGTTTATCCAATACAACCGCCTTTCACCAACTGAACTCGTATTGCTGGATAAAAAACATGTTGACACCGGAATGGGTTTCGAAAGGATCGTATCCATCATCCAGGATTCGCCATCAAACTACAAAACCGACCTGTTCATGCCCCTGATCAAACACCTTCAAACGTTAACCGGCCACTCAGACACGGAGCGTGAGGCGGATCTAACCCCCTACCGTGTGATTGCCGATCACGCTCGTGCGACAACCTTCCTGATTGCCGACGGAGTCGTTCCGGGAAATATTGGCAGAAATTATATTTGCCGGATGCTTGTCCGTCGGGCTGCCAGGTTTGGCATGAAACTCGATTTGCACGAACCCTTCATGGCAAAAATTGCCCGGGTGGTAATTGATGAATATGGTGATTTTTATTCTGAATTAAAACGCAATGCGAAAGCCATCCTTGATAATCTCACCCGGGAAGAAGAACGGTTCCAAAAGACAGTTACCATTGGACTGGAAAAATTAGACGAGCTTCTCGAAGAACTTAACGGTGAAGGCGGTAAAGTGCTTGACGGTGAAAAAGCCTTCGAGCTTTATGCAACCCTGGGGCTGCCTTTGGAAATCACCCGGGATGTGGCCCGGGAACGAAATCTTGAAGTGGACACAGAGGGCTTTCAAAAAGCAATGGAAACCCATCGGTTGATATCCGGTGCAGGTAAAGAATTTGGTGAAATGGATGTTGAGGACATCGAGGTCTATACTGATCTGGTTACATCGCTTAAAGATTCGAAGAAACTGGATGACCAAGGTGTCGGTTATAGCCCTTACCATCCTATCGAAGAACCGGTCGAGGTCCTTGCCCTCGTTACCAACGGTGATTCAGTCGAACAGGCCCGGACAGGTGACTCTGTGGAAGTTCTGCTGCCAAAAACCTGGTTTTATGTAGAAGCCGGCGGCCAGGTCTCGGACACAGGCCAGATCGTCAGCGCCAATGGGAAGAATTGGATTATTGAAGTAAAGGGTATGCGAAAACCAGCCGCGGGAGTCATTGTGCATGTGGGCGAGGTGCTCAAAGGTGCCCCGAATGTCGGAGATCTGGCCCTTGTTCAAGTGAACGAAGACCGGCGAATTCAAATCATGCGGAACCACACCGCGACCCACCTCTTACATGCTGCATTACAGGAGGTGCTTGGGAAACATGCCCGTCAGGCCGGCTCTCTGGTCGCACCTGACCGACTGCGCTTCGATTTCAACCACCCAGAACCAATGACCCGTGAAGAAATCCTTGCGGTCGAAGCCCAGGTCAATCAGGCAATTCTGGCCAATTATAATTTGAATATTGCAGAAAAACCTTTACAAGAAGCGATCGAAGAAGGTGCGACTGCCCTCTTTGGTGAAAAATATGAGGCGGTCGTTCGCACAATCAGTATTGGTGAAAAAGAGGCCTTTTCTTACGAATTATGCGGCGGCACCCATGTCGACGAAACCGGAGATATCGGTTTGTTCATCATCACTTATGAGGGCAGCATTGCTGCTGGCATTCGTCGGGTTGAAGCGATAACCGGTTGGCGCGCCTATCAGCTCGCTCGCGAACGAATGAATATTCTCGATGAAGTTGGCCATCTATTGGGCACTGCCCCGGGTGAAACCTTTTCAAAAGTAAAACAGTTAACAGAAACCATTTCTTCAAAGGAAAAAGAGATCGAAAAGCTGCGAAAGGAACTGGTTGGCAATGTGTTTGAGGATAAACTCACCGACACAGAGATGATCGAAGGTATTACTGTATTGAAGGCGATCCTGCCTGATGCGGATATGGATGCTTTAAGAAATATGGCTGACAGGTTCCGTCAAAAACATGACTCAGGCATCGTTGCTTTGGGATCCGAACAAAATGGTAAACCGCTCTTAATTGCAGCGATCACAGAAGACCTGATTCAACAGGGATTCCATGCCGGTGATTTGGTCAAGAAAATTGCTCAAGTGGTCGGGGGCGGCGGAGGCGGCCGTCCGAATTTGGCTCAGGCCGGCGGAAAAGATCCAGATAAATTAGCCGAAGCCCTTGACCAGGTGCCTGTCTATATCCGAGAAATACGCAATAAATAACCTTTGGTTTGACAAGCCTGATATCAATCTTAGCAAATTGAAGAAGGATCACATCTATTTAACCTATGAGTAATCTCACACCACTCAGACGCCAATACCTTGATATTAAGAAACAACACCCGGACGCTATCGTTTTTTTCCGTCTGGGTGATTTTTATGAAACGTTTGATGAAGACGCCAAAATCACATCACGGGAGTTGGACATTGTTCTTACATCCCGTCCCGTATCCAAAGGTGTGCGGGTACCCATGGCTGGTATACCCCACCATGCTGCTGAGAATTATCTATCAAAATTAATTAAAAAAGGATATCATGTGGCCATCTGTGAA
>SKPR01000203.1 GCA_007119455.1 Candidatus Brevefilum sp.
GCTGTTTCGAACAGAATCTGTCCGGCATCACCCAGGAATAACTCATTATCGCCGCCCGGGTCAAAGAATGCCCGGTAGGGGTTTCGAAAGCCGAAGGCCCAGGTCTCCGGGAAATTCTCACCGATGCCAGGGTTATCGTCCGGTATGGCGTAGGGATCACCCTGGTCAATGTCAATCCGGATCACGCTTCCCAGCATATTGGCTTCAAAATTTTGGGCATTTCCGCCATCGTTTACCTCATACCAGTCATCAACATGGCCGGGGCCGGTATCATCGGCGCCGCCGCCATCCCCCAGGGGAAGATACAGGTACCCATCAGGCCCAAACAAAACAGGCCCGGCATTATGATTGGCCTGTGGCTGGTCAACTTCCAGGATCACCCTTTCGGATTCGGGGTCAGCCAGATTGGGATCATCCTCTGAAACCAGGTACTCTGCCAGGATGCTTGTGTGGTTCCAGCCACCAGGCGCTTCGGGTCTTAATGGGCCACTGTAATAGACAAAGAAACGTCCGTTTGTAGAATAATCAGGGTGGAAGGCCATCCCGAGCAGGCCCCGTTCGTCATAACCGGGGTTCAAACTGACGATTGTGTTCCTCAGGTCAAGGAAGGGTGTTTCCAGCAGGTTGTCTTCCTCATCAATGACATAAATGAGGCCGATTTGATCAACCACAAACAATCTGCCGCTGCCATCGTCGGGATCTTTGGTAACAAGGGGGGCTGTCAGCCCTTCGGCAATCAATTCCAACGTCACATTTGCCTCAAACACAGCCGGTTCTTCAGTCGGGGTAGGTGTTGGTTCTGGTGCAGGTGTGTCCTCAGGTTCTTCAGTCGGGGTGGGTGTTGGTTCTGGGGTTGGGGTGTCTGTTGGCTCAATTATTTGGGTGGGAGTGGGTTCTGGTACTGGCTGGCAGGCAACCAGCAGGAACACGGAGAGTAAAAGAATGTAAATACTTTTCTTAACCATCAATAAACCTCTTCACTTAATTCGGAGAGATCATATTTAATTAAAATTACAGTGAATGGCGTGGTCCAATAACAACCACGCCATATGTATGAATGAGATTTAAATTTTGTCATTCGACAATCACGACGCCATCCATACCGAAATGCGGTATGCAGTGATATTCATATGTTCCTGGCTCATCAAAGGTGTAGCTGAACTCTTCGCCAGGATCAAGGGGAGCATCAAACAAGCCTGTGGGGTTATCCCGGGTGCCTGCTGTGACCGTATGGAATTCGTTGTCCGTGTTGATCCATCTGACGGTTGTGCCGACTTCAATGGTCACCTCAACCGGGTCAAATACACGTCCAGGCATGGTCACTTCTATCTCCGCCGGCGATGGTTCGTCAACGGGCTCCGCCGGTGCTGGCTGGCAAGCAGCCAGAAGGAAAATACTGAGGAAAAGGATGTAAATGCTTTTCTTAATCATCAAGACCCTCACTTTTTATAGTAGAGAGAAATATATTAATTTAAATTTTATGGTTGATTGTTCTTCATGAACTCGTGCAAGCTGGTTTTAACCGTGAAAACGTTCACTCGACAATAACAGTGACGATAATTGTGCCATCCATACCGGGGTGAATGGTGCAATGGTATTCAAATGCACCCACCTCATCAAAGGTATAGCTGAATTCTTCACCTGGGTTCAGGGAAACATCAAACTCACCGGTGGGTGATTCTCTGGTGCCTGCTGTGACTGTGTGTTCAACATTATCGGTGTTAATCCAGGTGACCGTTCCACCCGCTGCAATCGTCACACCAGAGGGTTCAAATTGATTTCCTTGCATGGTCACTTCGACTTCTGTTGGCAGTGTTTCGTCAATAATTTCCTGTTCGGCCGGTGCACAACCAATAATGACGAAAGCCATTACGAGAAAAAGGGCTAAAAATGTGCTCATCTGATATTTTTTGATCATAGGCCTACCTCCTAAATTAATTAGCTGTTTTTTTATTCATTGCTTTGGGAACATATCATAATGAAACAGGTTCTCACATAAACAACCATATATTTAATTTTCATCATACCGGTTGAAGTGTTGCTTTGGATGATGGAGCAGGTTGAAAATTGTTTAGAAATCGTTGGAATTGGATAGTTAAAGTTGCGGATGAACTAAAACCAGGATCAAGCAGGTTAATCGCAAAGTTGATGATAATCCTTGACTGGGCGTTTTCGGTTTTTCTTTGTTATGTGAATCTTTCTCCATCCAATGCATAAAAAACCTTCGCTTTAAGGAGAAGATGGCGCAAAGCGACGGATGGGGTGTGTTTTGTGTACACAATTGACATAACCAAAACGAGTGACGTTGAGTTCGCCCTCATGCAAGGTGTGACCCTGATATATAAAAAAACCACAGTGATACAATAATGGAAAGGAGCGACAACGATGGTGATTGATGAAATCAATGAAGTGACCGATGAAGTTTACCAGGCTTTCCAGCGATTGATCCCTCAGCTTACCCGCTACAGCCCTCCGCCGACCCGGGAAGCATTGCAGGTGATGGTTAAATCCACGGATGTCTTTGTGTTTATCGCCCGGCATCCGACATCAGATGATGAGATCGTGGGTACGGCCACCCTGGGGACGTTTGTCACCCCCACCGGTCGTCATGGCTGGATCGAGGATGTTGTGGTGGATAAAGGTGCCAGGCGGCAGGGGATCGGTGAAGCGCTGACGCAGGCCTGTATCGTAAAAGCCCGCAGCCTGAGCCTGGGTGAGGTGAACCTCACCTCCAACCCCAGCCGGGTAGCCGCCAATAAGCTCTACCAGCAGATGGGTTTCATCCAGCGCGATACCAATGTCTATCGGTTATCGCTTGACTGAAAAGCCAATCTCAGGGGTTTTCAGGGTGAATGGGTAGCGTCTGGGTTGGGACCCTTTCGATGGTGGCTGTGGGCTCCGGGCTGGCGAGTATTTCAGTTTCGTCAGGTACCATATCGTTCTGCTGTAAGGCTGCAGCCAGCAAGGCCAGGGCCTGGGCTTTTACTTCCTGTCCTTCAGCCAGATATCGTTGAGCCTGGTTGCCCAATACCATCCCCGGATTCTGATCATCTAACAACGCCAGACGTTGAGAAGCTCTGTTGAGATCTCCGGTTTCGGCATAGACCAGGGCAATGGTGGTGCGGTAGATGTCTTTATTTCGTTCGTTAAGCATATTGGGCTGGATGTCATAATAAACAACAGGTCTGATCCACCAGGCAAAAACCACGCCGATGATAAACCCCAGCACCAGGCCGGTCACCAGGTACCAGTTGGTCCGCTTTTCTGGGCTTGAATCAGGCGGGTTAAATTCCCGGGTGTCTTCGTTTCTATTGCTTAACGGCGTTTTCATTCCACAACGTCCAATGCAATCTGGATATCGGTGGCGAGAGACCACATCAGGTCGATGTCAGCCAGATCATATCTGGCTGACTGGGCATAGGTTATGGCATCGTTCAGAAAAACCAGGGGAGGTGCGCTGCTGATGAAAGATAACCGGGACAGGGCCAATATGAGATTATCTTCGGAATGGTAAAGCCTTGCGATCATGAGGGCAAAATCGGTCTTATAGTCCTGACGCAGGCTATGAGGGCTGGTGTGTGCATGAGGGGCAGGGACGATGACCCAACCAAAAATCAATCCGGCTGTGATGCCAAGAAAAATCGCAAGGAAAAAGAACAGATAGCGGCTTGTCTGCCGGGTCACATCAATCCTCCTTTAACATTGGCATCTGGATCCCATGGTTTTTGGCAGCCTGGATTGCCTTTTCATATCCAGCATCGGCATGGCGTACGACGCCCAAACCCGGATCGACCGTCAGCACCCTTTCCAGCCGGCGGGCAGCTTCGACCGTTCCATCGGCCACAATGACCTGCCCGGCATGCTGGCTGAAGCCGATTCCCACACCCCCGCCATGATGGAATGAGACCCAGGTAGCGCCGTTGACTGCGTTGATCAGGGCATTCAAGATTGGCCAGTCACTGACCGCATCAGTGCCATCTTTCATGTCTTCTGTTTCACGATTGGGCGAGGCGACAGACCCTGAATCCAGATGGTCCCGTCCAATGACAATCGGTGCCGAAACTCGGCCTTCGGCCACCAGGTTGTTGAATGCCAGTCCTGCCTGGGCCCGTTCACCATAACCGAGCCAGCAAATACGGGATGGCAAACCCTGGAAGGGGATTTTCTCTCGGGCCATATCCAGCCAGCGATGCAAATGTGCATCTTCAGGGAAGAGCTCTTTGATGACCCGGTCGGTTTCATAAATATCTTCCGGATCACCTGAGAGCGCCACCCAACGGAAAGGGCCTTTGCCTTCACAGAATAAAGGACGGATGTAGGCCGGTACGAACCCGGGGAAACTGAAGGCATCCCTGATGCCATAGTCGTAGGCTCGTTGGCGCAGGTTGTTCCCATAATCGAAGACCTCTGCGCCCTGCTTCTGGAAGGCCAGCATGGCCTGAACGTGCTTGGCCATGGATGCCTGCGATTGCCTGGTGTATTCTGCGGGGTCACTTTCGCGTAATTGATCTGCTTCTGCCAGGGTCAATCCAGCGGGGATATAGCTGTGTAGATCATGAGCCGGGGTTTGATCGGTCACCACATCCGGGATCACACCCCGGATTACGAGTTCAGGGTAAATGTCGGCGGCATTACCAATCAGACCGATGGATTTAGGTGTTTCTTCATCGATGGCTTCTTCCACCAGAGTCATGGCTTCTTCAAGATTGTCCACCACAAAATCGACATAGCCGATATCCAGTCGGCGTCTGGCGCGTTCGGGGTCCACTTCCACGATCAAGCCAACGCCTTCGTTCATGGTGATGGCCAGAGGTTGGGCGCCACCCATGCCGCCCAAACCAGCGGTCAGCACGAATTTCCCACGCAGGGAGGGCCAGCCCCGGAGATGCGCCAGGGAACCCAGGGTCTCGTATGTGCCCTGGAGGATCCCCTGGGTGCCAATGTAAATCCATGAACCGGCGGTCATCTGACCGTACATCATCAAACCTTTTGCTGCCAGTTCATCAAAATGTGACTGGGTAGCCCAGTGGGGTACGAGGTTCGAATTGGCAATCAAAACCCGGGGTGCATCCGGATGGGTTTGAAAAACGGCTACCGGTTTTCCTGATTGCACCAGCAGAGTTTCATCGTTTTCAAGCTCTTTTAAAGATGCCAGAATCGCATCGAAGGCTTCCCAGCTTCGGGCGGCCTGCCCGCGGCCGCCATAAACCACCAGATCATTCGGACGTTCAGCCACATCCGGGTCAAGGTTGTTCTGGATCATCCGGTAGGGAGCTTCCGTCAGCCAGGATTTACAATTAAGCTTTGATCCTCGAGGTGCTTGAACAGGGCGTGGTTCAGACATGGGGTCTCCTTGAGAGGTACTGGTTGGTGTTTTCAATCTAAATTATAAGGCTTTCTGCAGAATCGTACAAAGCAAGCAGGCATTGGGGAAGTGATACGGAGAAAATCCGCTGTATGATCATCAGCAATTGGAAGGTAAATTCTCCAACACTGTGAATCCCATAAGGGATTGCTGCATCCAGTATAATTAAATTCACTGAAAGACGATCCTTTTTAGTCGGCAATAGTCATTTTCAGGACATTTTCGACCATTTCCGGAAGATCAACTTCCAATTTGCAATAGAACTCGCCTGACTGCATTAGCAGCGATATTGGGTTCAGCTTATTTCCTATATAGGTCATGGTTATATGATGGACAATCATCATCAGAAAGGTTAATTTATGACAATCATTAAATCGATTGGCTTTCCCCGTATGGAACTGGAACCCGGTGAAAAACGTGTTTTCCTGCCGGATTTTATCCAGCGGATGACCGACCTGGGTCTCAGGGTGATGATTGAGGAGGGGTATGGATCACGTTTGGGTTTTTCTCAGGGCGATTATCGGCAGGGCAATAATAAAGTCTTTTTTAGTTCTCGTGATGAAGCCTTTGGCCAGGATCTGGTGTTGATCCTGCGTGCCCCGGATGACGATTTTAACCGGATGAAGCCCGGGACCGTTCTGATGTCGATGCTGCACTATCCCACGCACCCCAACCGCATCCCGCGCTTTCAGGCATTGGGGTTGAAGACCATCTCATTGGACAGTATTGTCAACGATAACGATGTGCGCCTGGTTGAAAATATGAAGGCAGTGGCCTGGAATGGTCTGGAAGTTGCCTTTGATTTACTGGAAGATGTGTGGTCAGGCCTGGTTCGCCCGGATGAACGGCCGATCCGGGCCCTGGTGCTGGGAACCGGGATGGTGGGTAAACATGCTGTGGATGCTGCTGTACATTTAGGCAATGTTGAACGGAACAACGAGCATATCCAGAAAAACGGCCCAGGGGCCATCTGCCGGGCAATTGGCCGGAATGTGACCCATCAACCAGAGGCAGTAAAGACCTTGCTGAAAAAGACCGACATCCTGATTGACGCCACCCAGCGACGCAATCCGTCAAAACCCGTCATCCCCAATGAATGGATTCAATTCCTACCGGATCATGCGATCCTGGTTGATCTCTCTGTTGACCCATATATTCCGGAAACCGATCCCCCTGTGGTACGGGGTATTGAAGGTATCCCAAAAGGAGACCTGGACAAGTATGTGTTTCAGCCGGATGATCCGGATTGGACAGATACCATTGCCCCTGGCGTACCCACACAGCACCGCCGGACGGCAGTTACCTGCTATTCCTGGCCCGGATTTCATCCGGAGGCCTGTATGCTTCATTATGGACAGCAGCTTGACCCGATGATGTCGGTCCTGGTCGAAAAGGGTTACGATGATCTTTCTCCTGAAGGGGGATATTTTGAAAGGGCCCTCTATCGAGCCACGCTCAAAGCCTGGCGCGATCAGCAGGAGGAGGACTTTTTGTGGAATGGGGATAAATCATATTCGTAATCACGTTTCAATTCTGATATAGATTATCTGTTGAAGGGTGAAATCGGTAATCAGGATAGAGTGTGGGAGTATTTTTAGTTTACCAACTAAGGGTTTTTTTATGTTTGCAAAAATCCCTTGACAGATTGGGAAAAATGAATAGAATAGTCCCAGAATGATGCGGATAAAAATAGTTCCACCCACTGTCAAGGAATATCCAGCCACGCACCCCGTGGCGTTTATTTTGCCTTTGATTTCAGAAGAGAGCCTCAACAGGCTCTCTTTTTTTGTGAAAGGAGGTTTCTCATGCGATGGCCAGGATTGATCGATCCCCATGTGCATATGCGCGAGCCTGGTGGAACACATAAAGAAGATTGGTCGAGTGGGACCGCAGCTGCGCTGGCCGGGGGCTTCACCCAGGTGTTAGCGATGCCCAATACCGATCCGCCGGTGGTCGATAACAGGTCTCTCACAATGGTTCATGGCCTGGCTGAAAAAAAAGCGCATTGTGATTTCGCCCAATATCTTGGCGCAACACCTGATAATGCAAAAACTGCTTGTAAACTCGCTCACAAGAGTGCTGGATTAAAGCTCTACCTGGATCAAACCTACGGACCACTGCGGCTGGATTCCATGGCTTTATGGCAGTCACACCTGCAAGCCTGGCCAGCTGATTTTCCCGTGGTGGCGCATGCTGAGGGGCGGACGATGGCGGCGGTGATCCTGCTGGCTGCTTTAAGTCAGCGTCCTTTGCATCTGGCTCACGTTGCCACACGTGAGGAGATTTTGCTGGTGAAAGCGGCTAAAGAGCGTGGCATTAATATAACCTGTGAGGTCACACCGCATCACCTGTTTCTGACCATTGATGACTTGGCCGATGGCTGGCGTGAGGTACGCCCCAGGCTCGGGACAGGTTCCGATGTGGCAGCGCTATGGGAGAACCTGCCTGTGATCGATTGTTTTGCCACAGATCATGCACCACACACAGCAGCTGAAAAGGTTGGTGAAAATACGCCGCCAGGTTTCCCGGGATTGGAGACAGCTTTACCGCTCTTGCTGACAGCAGTCCACGAAGGAAGAATGTTCCTTGAGGATGTCAGTAATCGCTTGGGGAAAAATGTCCGGCAAATTTTTCGAATCCCGACCCAGCAGGATACCTGGATTGAGGTAGATCTGGAAGCCAAACGTACCTTGAGCGCCCGGCATATGCATTCCAAAGCCATGTGGACGCCCTTCGAAGGCTGGCCTGTCAGGGGTGCTGTTCAGACTGTAACCCTGCGTGGTAAAAAGGTTTATCAAGACGGTCGGGTCCTGTCACCGCCTGGATTTGGAAAAGGCATTCGATGAGTCATCATAAAGTAACCTGCCCTCATTACATAGATGAGGTTATGCGAAAAATTTGAATAAATTAAAGATAGGAGTTTATCATGACAAGTTTTATCCCCCCATTACACGAAAAAAGTCCGCATCTGCCCTTTGGTGACCAGCAGGATTCCGCCTTCTATGGCAGAGATATCATTTCGGTCAACCAGTTTGACCGTGGTCAGCTGAATTATATCTTTGATGTGGCGCACGAAATGTATGAGATGGTCGCCCGGGTAGGTTCCTTTGACCTGCTCAAAGGCAAGATCCTGGCGAGTTTGTTCTACGAACCCTCAACACGGACCTCTTCTTCGTTCACATCAGCCATGGAGCGGTTAGGTGGGAGTGTGATCCCCATCAATAATGTGAGTTACTCCTCGGTGACAAAGGGCGAATCTCTCCCGGATACGATCCGGACATTGGAAGCTTACGCTGACGTGATTGTCCTGCGCCATCCTGAGGTGGGCTCTTCTGCTCTGGCCGCCAGGTATGCTCAGAAACCCATTATCAATGCCGGTGATGGCATCGGTGAACACCCCACCCAGGCCTTGCTTGATCTTTTCACCATTCAGGAAGAATTAGGCCAGGTGGATGGTCTGACGATTACGATGATGGGGGACCTCAAATACGGCCGTACAGTTCATTCATTGGCACGGCTGCTCACTCTGTATGATATCAGGCTCAATTATGTGGCACCCGAAATACTGCAAATGCCTGCAGGAATCAAAGAGGAGGTAGAAGCCAAAGGGATTAAACAGGCCTCATATGAGGATCTAATACCTGTTTTACCGGAGACGGATGTGCTTTATGTCACCCGGGTGCAAAAAGAGCGGTTTGAAGACCCGTCGAAACACGAAGAATTGAAGGGAAGTTATGTCATCTCCACTGAGACCATGAAGGCTGCCAAAGACCGGATGATCGTCATGCACCCCCTGCCGCGGGTTTGGGAGATCGATATGGGTGTGGATGAAGATCCCCGGGCGGCTTATTTCCGCCAGATGGAATATGGGCTTTATATCCGGATGGCACTCCTGGCGATGGTGCTGGGCAAAGCCTGACGGTTAATTTCAACCGATCAGGAGCAGTCTATTTGTTATAGAGCGCTTCTGATTTCATATTACAATAAAACATAACCACCAGATTGTGAGGGATGATGCCAACTTTTTTTGAAAAACTGGATCAGCGTTCGAAAATGATTGATTCCCTGCTCTGTATCGGGCTGGATCCTCACCCGGAAGATCTACCAGAGCCAACCGGGATGGCCGCAAGGGATTTCTGTTTGCGGTTGATTGAGGCCACGAGCGATTATGCTCTGGCGTTCAAACCCAATGCGGCCTTTTTCGAGATGCTGGGGCCGGAGGGTTGGGAGGCGCTGCAGCATGTGATTCACGCGGTGCCGGATGAGATCCCCGTTATCCTGGATGCAAAAAGGGGGGATATTGCCTCAACAGCCCGGGCCTATGCTCAATCGGTTTTTGAATATCTTGGCGCAGATGCGGTGACCCTCAGCCCATACCTGGGTTATGACTCCCTGAGCCCCTTTATGGAGGACCCTGAAAAAGGCATTTTCTTGTTATGCAAGACGAGCAACCCGGGCTCTGTTGACCTGCAAGATCTTCCATTAGGCGGTCATTATCGCTTGATGATGGTTTATGAAAAGGTGGCCGGACTAGCTACCGAATGGGGTGCGGGGAATAACCTGGGCTTGGTGGTTGGCGCTACCTTCCCTGATGCTTTACGCCGTGTCAGAGAGCTTGCCCCTGACCAGTGGTTTCTTGCACCGGGTTTAGGCGCCCAGGGTGCGGATTTAGCATCCGCCATGCAGGCCGGACTGCGCTCAGATGGGTTGGGTTTATTGATCAATGTCAGTCGTGCGATAGCACGGGCGGATGACCCGGCTGTTGCTGCTGGTGATCTGGTTGGGAAATTCCGCCAGGCACAGGAGAATACTCGACCACTCCAGGGACGTCAGAAGAAACGGGACGCCCAACTGGCCCCGGCGCTGGTTGAAGGCCTCCTTTCGATGGGATGTGTGCGTTTCGGGGAGTTTACGCTCAAATCCGGGATAGTTTCGCCAATCTACATCGACCTGCGTCGGCTGGTGGCCTTTCCTGGGTGGCTGACCCAGGTGGCGGCTGCCTACATCCAAAAACTAAAAACATTGAATTTTGACAGGCTTGCAGGTCTGCCATATGCCGCCCTACCCATTACCACCGCCATCAGCCTGCAAGGTAACTGGCCCATGATCTATCCCCGTAAATCGACCAAGGATTATGGGACGGAAGCTGCAATTGAGGGCATCTTCAATCCAGGTGAGACGGTGGTCGTGATCGATGACCTGGCCACGACGGGTGGCAGCAAGTTTGAAGCGATCGAGAAGCTGAAGTCCGCCGGATTAAAAGTTGAAGATGTTGTCGTTTTGATTGACCGCGAATCAGGGGCCAGAGAAGCCCTGGAAGAGCAAGGGTACCGGATGCATGCCCTGTTCACATTAACCCAGCTGCTGGATTATTGGGAAGCGACCAACCGACTTCCCCAGGAACAGCTTGAAAAAGCACGTGAGTTTCTGTCCAAAAACTGATTCTCCTTAATCAGATGTACCGTACGCGCCGCTACCGATATGCGAATGAACGGGTGGTTTTGTTCATCACCCTGTTTATTGCATTAAGTGTGATTGTGCTGACCTCAACAGTCACTTTTTGCTTGAGTGGTGTATTTATCCTGGCCATGATTGTCTTGAGCGCAGGTTTAATTCGATCTCATCATCAATACCTGATCCGAAATGGGATTCCGGTGAATACCAGCCAGATGCCAGACCTGACCAGCTTGGTCGGAATCTGCCAGCAAAAGCTACAGCCGGGGGATATTGATGTTTACCTGACCCAGAAAAACCAGATGAATGCCTATGCCTTTGGTTTGGGCAAGCCAAAGGTGCTGGTACTTTATACACCCCTTCTAAAGTTCATGAACACCAGTGAATTGACCTTCATCATCGGGCACGAAATGGGTCATGTCGCCCTGGGGCACACCTGGTTGAACACCCTGGTGGGTGGCATGGCGGGGATCCCGGCACCGTTTGGGGCAGCCATCATCCTGTATGCTGTCTTTCGCTGGTGGAACCGGATGTGTGAGTATTCGGCGGACCGGGCTGGCTTGTTGGCCTGCGGTGATTTAGATCAGGCGGTTACGGCACTGGTCAGGCTGGTGGCGCCGGATATCCGCAGCCAGCAGGATTTTAACCGGGTTATGATGTTGCTGAATACAAAGGATGATCGGGCCAGCAATCGGGTTGCGGAAGTTTTTCAGAGCCATCCGATGTTAATCCGACGGATTAACAAGCTCCGGGATTATGCCAGCACCCGGGAGTATCAAACCCTTCAAGTAAAGGTCAACCAGAATGTGCGTGGGGCTTTACCACAACTTGTGGATAAATTTGATTACGATCAAAGTGTGGCGACTGGGGACCCACCGGGAAAGGAACCCGAACTACCACCAGAAGAACGCTGGCCCTGGCTCAAGCCTTTAGAGCCACCTACAGTTCAATCTCAGAAAAAATGATTCAGACCCCGCCACAAAATTATCAGCGGGGTTTTTGGGGATTAGACGAGATTAGGGTTAAGAGATTTCCCAGACATTGGATGGTTTTTTTGGAAAAAGTACGTTGAGCAGATTTTTGCTTTCGCCATTTTTAGGAAAACAATCGGCATGCATTTGATCCAATTCTTCCATGGATCGATAGCCAAATAAGAGATGCAAAAA
>SKPR01000181.1 GCA_007119455.1 Candidatus Brevefilum sp.
CATGGTGGGACTGATTCAGGCGGTATTGACTGAGCAGGCCAGTATGATGGGTACCCGGCCTTATCCTTATTTGCTTCACCGGGCGCATGAAGTGGCCTTGGTGAGCCTGGCTGAGCACCAGCATGTGGAAGAGATGCTGGTCGGCGCATTGCAACATCGGGGAATTTCGGTTGATGAGGGTTCGCACAAACAATATCTTAAGGACCTTTCCACTCAGAAAATGAGGTATGAGGGATGAACGTGATTGAAATTGGACGGCTTTTACGGTCGGGGACGGCTGGTTTTGTAGTCGGATGCCGGGTGAACCAGCTGGATACGCCCCGCTTCGGCGACCTGGTACGGGTCCCCCTGGCGGATGATTACCAGGTTTTCGGACTGATTTATGATATCCACATTGACGATGATGGCCTCGTACGCCAGTTGATCACTGCCGAAGATGTACCCGATGAGGTGCTGCGCGACAACCGGGAAAATCGCAATGTGCCTGTGGAGATCGCTGTTCTGGCACTTGGGTATGAGAAAAGTGACCGAATCTACCACCTGCTCCCCCCGCAACCGCCATTAAGCCTGGATGTGATTTATTTATGTTCGCCTTCAGAGGTCCGGAAATTCACAGGGGCAGGGCAGTTTGGTTACTTTCGCCACATTTTGCGAGACCGGGATAAGCCTGTCGAGGAGTTGCTGGCAGCGCACTTGAAGGCTGCCCGGACAGTGTATGAAACAGAGGGAGACGAAAACTGGTTCAGGCAGGCGGTGCAGGAGCTGATCACCCTCATGCGTGATGATTACGGGCAATTGGTGAATGTCTTGAGTGCAATCGGTGATATTTGAGTGTGTAAAACTGGCAGAGATAATGGATAACCAAAATGATGAGCGATCAAAATCCACAAAGAAATCATAACGGCACCATCGGGTATATCGTTGGCGGGGGCTTAAAAGCCAACCTCCAGGCGAGGTTAACCGTCCAGGCCCAGCACATCCACGAAGGTGCGTTTGTGGTTGTGGAGAGCGGGGAGTGGCTTTTCTATGGCCTGGTAACTGACTTGCAGCTTGGGTCAACCGACCCACGCTTTGCTGATGAGCAGTCAGAGGTGCGTCTACCCCCACAACTGGCCAGCCTCCTCCAAGGGCAGACCCTGTTCACGAACCTTGAAATCCTGGCAGCCCTGATGATGGAACGCGGGCCGGAACCCGGCGATCCGGAATATGAAACCTGGTTTCAACAGGTGCTGAATGAAGAGATCCGCCCAATGCCCGTTAAAACAGTCCCCCAGCATCATGCCGGGGTGCGCCTGGCACAGGCGGGTGATATTGCTGAAATCTTTGGCAAAGAGGGAGAGGGGCCTTTCTTCAGCATTGGGGAAACTCTGGAAGGCGGCCACCCGGTTTGCGTCAACCTGGATAAACTGGTGCAGCGTTCAGCTGGCATTTTCGGCGCAACCGGCACCGGAAAATCCTTCCTGACCCGGGTGATCCTGGCCGGACTGATCCAGCGCGGCAAAACGGCAGTGTTGATCTTTGATATGCATAATGAATACGGCCCGGATGATACGGCCTCGGATACCGGGATGCGGGTACCTGGCCTCAAGGGCAAGTTCCCCGCGAGGGTGCGAATGGTTGGACTGGGCCGGGGCGCGACCATCCGCGGCAAGCACCCGGACTATAATCTTGAGATCGCTGAAACCGACATCACCCCGGGTGATATCTTGATGCTCACACAGGAGCTGAACTTGCGGGAAACCACGTCCACCACCCTGGAGGCCCTTCAATCGAGTTTTGGACAGGATGCGTGGTTTCATCATTTCAAGCAGATGCGGGTCAATACTTATGTCGTGGATGAAGACGGCAAACGGGTCCCGGCACCGGACAGTGTGGAAGCCTGGGCTATCGACGCTGGTGTGCACCCTGGTGCAGCCGAGGCCCTGCATGCTAAACTGCGGCGGCTGTTCAACGCCCCTTATATTGTCGAGGAACCGGCAGCCGATGCCCTCAAACAGATGATCGATAACCTGGATAACGGCCAGCATGTGGTGTTATCCTTTGGCCAGCATGAAAGCGACCTGGATTATTTATTCGTCTCCAACCTCCTGACCCGCCGAATCCGCCAGGTGTGGGAGCGCCGCACGAATGATTTTCGCAGCGGAAAGCAGGGTGTCAAAGAGCCCCGTCCTCTGGTGATCGCGGTGGAGGAAGCCCACAAGCTCCTCAACCGGGAAATGGCCTCCCAAACCACCTTCAGCACCATTGCCCGTGAAATGCGTAAATATTACGTAACCCTGCTGATCATTGACCAGCGACCTTCCCAGATTTATGATGAGGTCATGTCGCAGTTGGGAACGCGCATCACCGGCTGGCTGGGCGACAGCGATGATATCCAGGCGGTGCTCACCGGTCTGGCAGGCCGCGAAGCACTGCGCGGGATGCTGGCCCGTCTGCAACCCAAAGAGGAAGTTTTAATGCTGGGCTGGGGTGTACCGATGCCCATTGTCCTGCGGTCTCGCCGGTATGATGATGCATTTTGGGAGGAGTTGCTCGGGCCAGGGACAAAACGCCACAACGACGACATCCTTGAAGAAATAGGCTTCTGATATGATCCCTGTCCGTCTTAAAATTGAGGGCTTTCTCTCCTATCGGCAGACCGTGGAACTGGACTTCACCGGATTCAGCCTGGCCTGTATCTCGGGGCCAAACGGTGCGGGCAAATCATCCTTGTTGGATGCCATCACCTGGGCCCTGTTCGGCCAGGCGCGCAAGCGGGATGAATCGATCATCAATAATCATCCTACCGTTGAGGCCGCTGAAGTGGTTCTGGATTTTGACTACGAACACAACCGGTACAGGGTTCAACGCACCAATCCACGTGGAAAAACATCCGCCGTTGAATTCTTTATCCGCTCAGAGGTTCCCGGTGACACCGGCCGCTGGAAGACCCTCACCGAGCGCACCCTTCGTGAGACCGATAAAATGATTGTTGACACCTTGCGGATGGATTATGAAACCTTCACCAACGCCTCATTCTTTTTACAGGGAAAGGCTGACCAGTTTGCCATCGCCCGCCCGGCTGACCGTAAACGGATTCTGAGCAATATCCTGGGTCTGGAGGTGTGGGAGACCTATCGTGAAGCTGCCAGTCGGCGCCGGCGCCAACAGGAAAAGGCAGTCAAAGAGCTTGATGGCCGGCTGAATGAAATCCAGACTGAACTGGACGAAGAGGCTGAACGCAAGTCGCACCTGGCTGATTTACAGGAAAGGTTAACAGC
>SKPR01000092.1 GCA_007119455.1 Candidatus Brevefilum sp.
CTGAAGGGTACAACAGACAAGCTAAAAGATTTTACCAGAAATGGATTGGAACAGCAATCATCTGCGGGAGGGAAACTTGATGAGTGTGTCTGCATTAAATATCACCAATAGGATACTTCCGCAGGCTGAAATATAATTAAGGGTATACTTGTGAAAAGTCGAACGCTTATCCGAGGTGCCCATGACATTGCATGATGAGAAAGAACGCTGGGAACGAGAAACTTATGATCCTTTAGTGAAGCGGTTCCCTGAACGGAAAGAGCAATTCACAACATCCTCCGGAATCGATTTGCCGCCGGTTTTATTTCCATCAACAACCGAAAACTACATGAAAGCTTTGGGTTTTCCGGGCGAATACCCTTTTACACGTGGGGTCCAGGCCAACATGTACCGAGGCAGGTTGTGGACCATGCGTCAGTATGCGGGTTATGCGACAGCAGAAGAATCGAATGCGCGCTACCGCTATTTGCTTGACCAGGGGCAGACCGGCCTTTCGGTGGCATTTGATCTTCCGACTCAGATAGGATACGATGCTGATGACCCGCTGGCGGAGGGCGAAGTCGGTAAAGTTGGGGTATCAATTTCATCGATCAAGGATATGGAGACTCTGTTCAAAGGTATTCCCCTGGATAAGGTCTCTACAAGCATGACGATCAATGCACCTGCCGCGATATTGCTGGCTTTTTACATTGCAGTAGCCAAAAAGCAGGGAGTCTCGCTCGACAAACTGCGAGGGACAATCCAGAATGATATATTAAAGGAATATATTGCCAGGGGAACCTATATTTTTCCGCCTGAACCCTCCATGCGTTTGATCACGGATGTTTTCCAATATTGTAAGGATTTTGTCCCGCGCTGGAACACGATCAGCATTTCCGGGTATCACATCCGGGAGGCCGGTTCAACGGCCGCTCAGGAGGTTGCATTTACCCTGGCCAATGCCATAGCCTATATTCAGGCAGCCATCGATAGCGGTCTGGTTGTGGATGATTTTGCCAGCCAGCTTTCATTCTTTTTTAACGCACATAATCATTTCCTGGAAGAGATCGCTAAATTCCGGGCAGCCCGGCGCTTATATGCGCGGATCATGAAGGAGCGATTTGGGGCAAAGGATGAGAAATCATGTCGCTTGCGTTTTCATACGCAGACGGCAGGGTCAACCCTGACCGCTCAACAGCCCGAAAACAATATCGTACGGGTTGCATTACAGGCTCTGGCTGCTGTAATGGGCGGAACACAATCACTCCACACCAACAGCATGGATGAAGCCCTGTGGCTGCCAACAGAAAAATCCGTGCGAGTGGCCTTACGCACCCAGCAGATCATCGCCCACGAATCAGGTGTAGCAGATACCGTAGACCCCCTGGCTGGCTCTTATGTGATCGAGTCACTCACCGACCAGATTGAGGCGATGGCCCGTGAGTATATCGAAAAAATTGATGCCATGGGCGGCGCCCTGGCAGCCATCAACAGCGGTTTCATGCAAAATGAAATTCTTGAAGCAGCCTACACCACCCAACGTGCCATTGAAAAAGGCGAAGAAATCGTGGTTGGTGTTAATCAGTTCCAAATAGAAGAAGAGATTGAACTGGAAGCCCTCAAAGTTGACCCGGAAGTTGAAGAAAACCAAAAACAGCAGCTGGCAGATCTGCGTCACTCACGAGATGCCGAAAAAGCAGAGCAATGCCTCACGCAATTAGAAAATGCGGCAAAAGATGAGGGCTCATTAATGCCAATATTCATTTCATGTGCTGAGGCGCAGGTCACATTGGGTGAAATCTGCAATGTGTTACGCGATGTCTGGGGGCAGTATCAGCCACCAACCTTTATCTAATTGTGAGATTCAGCAATGCCGGAGATTAAAAAGATCAACCACGTAGCCATTGTTGTTGAAAATATCGACGAAGCACTGGGTTTCTGGCGCGATCAGCTCGGCCTGGAACTTGACCATGTGGAGGATGTTCCCTCTCAGGGATCAAAAGTAGCTTTCATGCCTGTTGGTGATAGCGAGGTTGAACTGGTTGAGCCGACGAATCCAGAATCCGGCCTAGCAAATTATCTGGAAAAGCGGGGAGAGGGCATGCATCACCTCTGTTTTGAGGTAAGTGACATTGCAGCGGTGCTGGAGACATTAAAAGAAAAAGGCGTTCGGTTGATCAACCCGGAACCGCTTGATCTGCCCGGTCGTAAAATGGCTTTTATTCACCCAAAATCAGCCAATGGGGTACTGGTAGAATTGTATGAAATCGTTAAATAAGTTCAGTTATTGTTGGAAGAAAGGTTATGATGACAGAAAATATTAAACAGTGGTCCAGCCCACCCGAAATGATGATTGACCCTGATAAAGAGTATAAAGCGATTCTCCACACAGAAAATGGTGACATTATAATCAACCTTTTTCAAGAGAAAACACCGAAAACAGTAAATAATTTTGTTTTCCTTTCAAAGGAAGGTTTTTATGATGGAACCATCTTCCACCGGGTGATTGTCAATTTTATGGCCCAGGCCGGCGACCCAACGGGGACAGGGTCTGGCGGTCCGGGTTATAATTTCGAAGATGAATTCCATGAAGATCTCAAGCATAATAAACCAGGGATTGTGTCCATGGCTAATGCGGGCCCAAATACGAATGGGTCTCAATTCTTTATCACCCACGTGCCAACACCCTGGCTGGATGGGAAACACAGCGTTTTTGGCGAAGTTGAAGATGGGATGGATGTCCTGTTTTCAATCCCACCGCGCGATCCAATCAACCCGGAATATCCAGGTGTGAAGATCGAATCCGTTGAGATCATAACCGAATAATATTAAGCGTTCAATCGTAACTGCTCAGGTAGTTCTGCTGCTTAAGGCTGCTGGGTGTGGTGTAGTGGTGAAGCCGCCACATCACACCTCCAAATTCCCTTACATGCTGAGTAGTTACGTGTAAATCAAAAAAGGATGAGCAGGGCGCGTCCTTTTTTGATTCTTAGCGAACTGATCAACGAAAAAAAACAGATTTGGCGGCAGGGTTTATGGTAGAACCCCAATGTGGGAGTCGATCATTTAAGTATAAGGCCAGTTTGGGGGGGAGCCAGGAATTCTGCTCCATCATGGGTCACAATGATGTTTTCTTCAAGGCCGACATAACCATACCCCGGGACCATTAATCCCGGCTCAAGGGTATAAACCTGGCCTTCTTCCACCAGTAAATAAGGTGTTTTACCATACCGTTCCCAGGCCGGGCCCAGAAGGGTACCACCGTCATGAGCCA
>SKPR01000184.1 GCA_007119455.1 Candidatus Brevefilum sp.
AGACAATAAAATAATACATGAATATTTGCTCATGTGTTCAGGGATACAATCATGGATAAAGCCTCAAAAACATTGCCCGGCATTGATGATATCCACTCAACCGATGACCTGATTAATGCGGTGGCTGAAAGTTTCAAAGCATTGGCTGACCCAACACGATTGCGAATTCTGGCATTATTATTTGACGGAGAACGCAGTGTCAGCGATCTGGCCAATCATCTGGATGTATCTCAAAGTGCCGTATCGCACCAATTACGCCTTCTACGCAGCATGAATATCGTGCGCTATCACAAAGAGGGCAGAGAAGTGTTTTATGATCTGGCGGATGACCATGTCAGGGACATCCTGATCCGTTCCTTTGAACATGCCGTTTACGATTGAGGTTGAAATTATTAATGGATGAAATAAAACTCAAAATTACCGGTTTGGATTGTGTGGAATGTGCCAAGAGCTTAGAAACTTCTGTCGCATCACTTTCACCGGTTGAAGAAGCCAAATTACAATTCTTTGATGGCACCCTGAGTGTTCGGGGGGATGTTGACACAGCCAGTTTGAGCAAGATGATTACCAAACTGGGTTATGGCATTGAAGATGACGGGCAGCACAGGGTTGCTCCCCACGATGAGCCCAACGCACTGCTGGGTTTCTGGCATTATCTGATCCAGAGTGTCGAAACACAATTTGCAATTATTGCGGCTGGGGTGGTCATCATCGCTTTGGCACTGTCTTGGTTTGGCCTTCCGGAATGGGTCGTGATCGGGATGCAAATCGGCGCACTGGTTTTAGCAGGCTGGCCGATCGCACGCAGTGGTTTTGTGAATTTGTGGATCAACCGGACTTTCAATATCAATTTCCTGATGACCATCGCAGGACTGGGGGCTGTGATCATTGGCGAATATTCAGAAGCGATCGCCTTGATTTTGCTCTTTGACCTGGCCGAAGCCCTGGAAGGTTTCACCAATGCTCGTGCGCGTTGTGCGATCTCCCAGTTAACGGCGCTCACCCCAACCCATGCTGTAAAAATTGAAGACGGTCATGAAACATTAGTCCCGGTTGAAACGCTTTCGGTAGGAGAGCGCATTATCGTCCAGCCAGGGGAACGGATCCCGCTGGATGGTGTGGTGATTGAGGGTCAAAGTGATGTCAATCAAGCACCGATCACGGGTGAAAGTATGCCCGTTTGGAAGGATGCCGGCGACGAAGTTTTCAGCGGTACAGTGAATGGTAATGGCCGCTTAATCGTTGATGTCACTCGACTGGTAACCGACAGCACCCTGCATCGTATCATCCAGATGGTGACTGAAGCCCAATCCCAACAATCACGCAGCCAGAAATTTATCGATAAATTTGCCCAATATTACACCCCGGCGATGGTCATTCTGGCAGTTCTGATGGCCAGTATCCCCCCGCTTTTCTTTGGTGAACCCTTTTTGAATCTACCAGATGGTACTCGCGGCTGGCTCCACCGGTCCCTGGTCCTTCTGGTGATCAGTTGTCCCTGTGCACTGGTGATCTCCACACCGGTCACGATGGTGGCCAGCCTGACAAGGGCAGCCCGTGAGGGGGTCCTGTTCAAAGGCGGGATCTTCGTGGAAGCCCTGTCGAAGATCAAGGCCTTTGCTTTTGACAAAACCGGCACCCTTACCCATGGCGATCCGGTCGTTGTGGATAGCAAAGATTTGGCCTGCCTGGGGATTGATGAATGTGATCCCTGTAATGACCTGATTGCCCTGGCCTACGCTCTGGAAAGACACAGCACCCACCCCCTGGCCCAGGCGATCAAAATCGAAGCCGAAAAACGCGGTGTCACTGATTGTTATCCGGCTGCTCATAACCTGGTCACGCGGGGCGGGCTGGGACTTGAGGGGTTGATCAACGGCCGTAAAATGACCATCGGCAGCCTGCGGTTATTTAAGCAGGAACACGATATTCCACCCATCATTGATCAATGGGTCGAAGAGGCTGAATCGGAAGGGAAAACAGCCATGCTGCTGTGCGATGGTGATCACGTGCGCGGGTTCATTGCTGTAGCGGATACACCACGCTTGGATTCACAACAGGTCATCCAAACCCTCAACCAGATGCAAAAACAGACCGCCATGCTCACGGGTGATAATGCCATCGTGGCAGGTGTGATTGGTGAAACAGTTGGGTTGCACGATATCCATTCAGAATTACTGCCTGATGATAAGCAACAGGCCATTTCAAAATTACGTGCACAATATGGGTCAGTCGCCATGGTGGGTGATGGCATCAACGATGCCCCTGCCCTGGCTTCAGCTGATCTGGGGATTGCGATGGGTGGCAGCGGGAGCGCCCAGGCGATGGAGACTGCCGATGTGGTCCTGATGGCTGACGATATTCAAAAGCTGCCCTTTGCCATTAAACTATCGGGGTTCGCCAACCGCCTGATCCGCCAGAATATCATCGTCAGCCTGGGCAGTAAATTGCTGGTTGCCGTGATCGCCCTGCTGGGTTATGCACCTTTATGGCTGGCTGTTTTAGCCGATATGGGGGTTTCGATCCTGGTGACACTTAACGGATTAAGGGCAGGCCGGATAAAAGCTGGTTAAACAGTTTCTTCGGGTTTCTGTGTAAGAATTTCCCTGCTAAAGCGGATCATACTTGCTGCAACATCATCAAAGGCCGGATTATCCGGCATGGTCAGGGAATGTGGACCATCAACCTCATGATAGGAAACCTGACTTCCTAACCTTTGACGGAGCGCATTGATCCATTTCTTGTGGATGATTTGATCCGCTGTTCCGCGGATGATGAGCGTGGGTGTTTTTACATCAGGTGCAGCAGCAAGGCCCTGACGACCAACCTTTCGAACCTCGTCGAGAATGGATAGGGGAATCTCAAGATGCCTTAATTCCTCGATCTGCGTCTCCTTATTCAGGTCAATCTCTGGAAGATATTGCCTGAACTTTTCTGATAAGATTGGCAGATCAAATGGGACAAATTTAAACGGCTGTACCGAGAGCGGCAAAAGCGCTCTAAAATAATCGGCGAATATTTTTCCAAAAGATGACTCATCCCAGGTGAATGGCGCGATCAAGATCAACCCATCCGGCGGTGTTTGCACAGCAGCTTGCAAAGCCAGCGCAGCACCAAATGAGTAGCCAGCCAGCAGAATGGGTTCATGTCCTTGATCCTGGAGGGATTTCAACGAATTTTTAACAACATCGACCCAATCCTCATTGGCGTACTGCATCAGATCAGCCAATTCCGAACCGAACCCGGGAAGTCGAAGCCCACTGGCCGTCCAACCAGCCTCACAAAAGGCCTGCCCTAAGGGGCGCATTTCCAACGCTGTTCCGGGGAAACCATGCACCAGCAGCACTGCGGGCTTTCCACAATCAAAAAAGAAGGCCTCATGATCTGGATGGGTAAAAATCGGTAAATGGGGAAGCCCAAATGGCTCTGGAACACGCAGGGCGTGCCACAGATCAAAGGTATACAGAAAACCGCCCTGAACCACAATCCCCCAACCGGTTCCCCGCCAAAACTGTGACCCTTCACCATAAAAATAAACAATCGCAGCACCCCCGGCCACATACAGTACATCCAGGGCTGTATTGATCCACAATAATTTCCGGATTTTTACAGCTTCTGCAACTTCACCCTGATACGAGGTTCCATCCCCCGTTTTCTGATTGACGCGGCGCTTGCCAAACCAGCCGATCAGTGCGTCAGCAGAACCCCAGGCGAAAGCCTGGATTCCAAAAGCCTGCCAGAAAGAACCCCCCAGTATGATCAATCCCAGCCCAACCAGGATGCTCAAACCTGCCCAGAGCACCAGGCGGCGAACGATCAGCTTCTGGAAGTCCCAGATCATCTCAGATACTCCTATTTAATCAGGTGTTAAGGATAAAAACAGGCTCGTCCAATCGTTATTCCCATAATTTTCTGATTCAAACACCTCAAAGGTCACATGTGGTACATGTTGATATTGTAATGCATTCAGGCAGGTAAGGGCTACGTCACCGCGGCTGACTGTTCCAACAAGACGGTCCCCCTGGTCAAAATACAGTTTTCGAATGCCTGCAGGAGTGTCGAGCAGACACCCCGGCCTGATAATGGCATATTCCAAACCGCTTGAGCGGAGGACTTCTTCGCCCTTAAGCTTCCAATCGAGAACCCTGCCAAAACGGTTGAGTGGATGCTCAGTTTGGGTGACAGCTATGGATGAAACCAGAATAAAACGTTTAATATCCTGGTTTAAGGCAGCATCCACCAAATTAGCGACTCCTTGATAATCCACATTTTTAGGGCAATTTTTTCCCACCGGTGTACTCGTCCCCACCGCTGAAATCACCACATCCACATCCGCCATCGAAGGATAGAGCGTTTCAATCTGGCGAACATCTCCAACGTGGTAATGAACCTTTTCACCAAACAGCTCTCGGGCAGATATCAAATCCCGCACCAGAACATGGGTAAGGTTACCGTTTACCATTAATTGATCAACAATCAGCCGTCCTGTGCGGCCAGTCGCACCCGCAATTAAAACTCTATTTACCATTATTAAACCTCTAAAAACCAATAAATTCTTATTTGTTCCTTCTACTCACGCATTTATTTCACTTATTCTTTCAAGAATCTCACCATTATCAGGGATATCGGCCATTGATTTACTGTAATGCACATACCGAACAATGCCTTCTTTATCAATCAATATTTGCAACGGCACACGGCCAAATTTGAATAAATTTACTTCCTGGTCGTATAAACGAGCGATGTGGTGTTCCGGGTCTGCCAGACCGATAAAAGGCATATTCTTATGATCCCAGAATTTTTCAAAATCATTCTTTGAGTCGGGGCCGACAGCGATCACTTCTGTGTCTCGTTCTTTAAACTTTTCATAATCCCGGCGCAACTGCGCCATGTGCCTGCGGCAGTATGGTCAGGCAAAGCCCCGGTTTAAAACGAGATAAACATTTTTCTGCCCTTTAAAATCCGACAGGCTTACTTGCTCTTCCTGTGTGTCTTCTGCGGTAAAATCACGCGCCGGTTCACCTTTTTTAATACGTTCTTCAGTCATTATTTTCCTCCATGATTGATGTCAAAAACTGATTAAGCGCCGCCATAAACTCAATGGGGCATTCCTCCTGCGGAAGATGCCCACAATTTTCGATCACCGTTAGTTGGGCATCAGGCATATCCTGGGCAAGTTGCAGGCTGTTTTCGAGGGGTACGAT
This sequence comes from Candidatus Brevefilum sp., assembly GCA_007119455.1. Lineage (GTDB taxonomy): Bacteria > Chloroflexota > Anaerolineae > Anaerolineales > Anaerolineaceae > Brevifilum. The sequence goes on from SKPR01000184.1 coordinate 5,205, forward strand.
TTGATCGAACGCACCGGCCAAAACCAGGGTCTGGACATCAACCTGGTCCAATCGGCCTGCCAGGTCTGGCGGGCCAGCGGCTTTGGTGTGCTCCCAGAGTGCACGATCCCAATTTTCAACCTTCAGCGGCTGCCGGTATCCATCAATGATGTCCGGGTTTTCTTCCAGCCGGGACGGGTCATGCCAGGCGCTTTCAAGAAACGCATCACCCCGGGCCTGCATTAGAAAGCGGGTGATCAACGGACCCAATCGGTCAACCTGGGGTGTGTTAAATAACCAATCCAATGCCGGCGAGTCGGGCCGGGTCTGGTAAATGGCCGCATTGACCTGAACCAGCGCCCTGACTCGCTCCGGATGTTCCAGGGCAAAAGCTGTCCCCAGAGTGCCCCCAGCTGAATTACCTACCAGGACTGCTTGATCAATCCCTAAGGCGTCCATCAAACCTGAAAGATGGTCAATGTTGCTCTCTTGTGTATAGGGGTTAGACCCTTCCCATGAAAGGGGACGCTCCGTCAAACCGAAGGCCGGACGGTCATAAGCGATCACCGTGCCATAATCAGACAAAGGCTCCATCACCTCCCGCCATGAGAAGGTGCTGGCACCAAAGCCGTGCAGCAGGATCATAACCGGCTCGCCGGACCCATACTGCTTGTAATGAAACTCAAGTTGATTGATCTCGATAAATCGGGAATCGGAATCAGCCAATGCCTGAGGGTCCTGGGTGTTATCCAGTGGTGGAATAGGGACCAGGAATGGGCCAATCAGGAGTAAAAACACCAGCCCTCCCAGGATCATTAACGTGATTTTCCAACCCTTTTTCATGTGACTCCTAATCCCCTCCAGTTTCCAAACCTGACAAAAAGATCACTGTCGCCTCAACGATCAGAGCCTGCTGCACCTCCGGGCTGATCTCGGGTGAACCATCCCCTTGCTGGTTACCATAACGACCGAAACCGGCATGGTTGCCACCCTCAATGGCGACAAAACTTGTGTCTGCCGGCAAATTGTTCCGGGAAGATTCAATTTTCTCGATCGTTGCCAGCCCATCCAGGGTGCCATAAACGGATAAAACAGGCAAACCTGATCCACTCAGATCATTGTTTTCGGCAGGATAGGCTGCCCATAAAACCAGACCGGAAATTCGGTCAGGATGTGAACTGGCAAATTCAGCCGCCATGGCACCGCCCAGTGAATGTCCGCCAATCACCCAGTTGTCGATATTCGGGTAGCCCTCAATTACTTCCAGGCCGCGGTTGGCAGCCAAAAAAGCCAGATTAAGAGGCATAGGGACCACGACCACAGTGAAGCCAGCACGAGCAATGTCCCTGGCATGCAGGCTGTAAGCCCGGTAATCCACACGTCCCCCCGGATAGAGAATCAAGCCGGTGGAGGAGACCATATCTGAAGGTTTTATCACCAGCCAGTTATTAACGTCCTCTACCACAATCCCATCATGCGTGTTCAGGGCATCAATAACGACCGGTTCTGGTGAAGCTGCGTTATTGGCCCAGACCACAAAACCTGCTGAACCCAGTATTATCAGAGCCGCACCTACCCAGATGAAAATACGCAAATATTTTTTCATGACAAACCTATGATTAACCTTTGTAGTAACGGTTCAGTCCGCAAGGTAATTGGGGGACCTGAGTGGTTAACCTTTGTGTTAATTATAGGAAGGATGGAGCATGTATTGCAAGGATGAAGGTTCTACAAAGGACTTATCATACGGGCTGGAAGGACGATCTGTCCCTCTTCGGGATCACCGATTAAGTCAATATCCTCAGATTGATTTCCTGCCTGCCAGGCGATATAGGCAGCAGCCAGGGCATTAAGCTCTTCTATGCTGAAAATTTTCTCATCCGGAACCTCCCCCTGGATGAGTTTGAACCGGGTTACCTCAAGGAAGAAGTCCATGGCATCCGGGACAGGCATTTGAAGTGAATACAGGATAAGTTGCCGCTGTAAACGCCCTTCCAATGAAGCTGGCAGTGGCAACTTGCCCTTCAGCAATCGCCAGAAGATTATCTCTGGATGGGTTTCCAGGCTGTATCGGGGACCCTCTGAACCGGGGTAATCACCATAATCAAACTCGGTGAGTTGTTGATAAAGATCAAAAGAACGCCGTGCCCAGCTTGTGCAGTCCGCTGCTTTATCCGGGGTGGGCGTTAATGTAAATCCTTCAGCCGCCAACAGCCGTTCACAGACCCGGCTATTTGGTGGAAGTTCTGGCTTTTCAAAAGGCAATCCCACCTGACTGGGATTCTCATGGCTGTGGATGCCCATATTCGGACGGCGAGGCCCATTGACTGCGGCCCAGGCTGACTGTTGACCGCCTAAAAAAGCCAGCAGTTCAGCACGGTCACCCCGGCCGATGGCCAGCAACTGGCATGTTTCATCGAGGGCAGCATACACATATGCATTTCGCAGGCGACCGGGTGCATTGATTATTTCTATCCCAACAAAGACAGGGTTCTTTACAGCCATGCCTTTATTTTAATGATATTGAATCATTATTGCAAATCTAAAAACCGACATTCGGCCCCACGCTGAATCCTCAGGATGCTATTTAAGGTCCTGGGATTCGTGATACAATCTGAGCGTAATCAAACCCGATAAACTAAATGATCCAGGAGGAAATTACCCTTATGGCTAAAGAAATGTCGTTTAAGCTCACCTATGCGACGATGTTCAATCCGCCCGAGGAACTGCACACACGGTTCTCTGAGGCTATGGCTGAAACAAAAGCGAATTTAGGCCAGGAATACCCCATGTTCATCAATGGCGAAGAACGTTACGTCGATGAGAAATACAAAGAATACTCACCCATCAACACGGAAATGCACCTGGCAACCTTCCAGAAAGGGAGCACTAAGGATGCAGAAGATGCGATTGCTGCAGCTCGCCAGGCCTTCCCCAACTGGAGCCGTATGAATTGGGATGAGCGCATTTATCTGCTGCGCAAAGCTGCAGAGATCATGGATGAGCGTCTGTTTGAAATCAGTGCCGTGGTCACCCTGGAAGTTGGAAAAAACCGGATGGAAGCCCTGGGCGATGTGGCCGAAACTGCGGAATTGATCCGCTATGCCTGCAGTCAGATGGAAGCCAACCAGGGATACCGGGTAAAGATGGGCAAAGACCCCCTGCCTGGTTACGACGCCACAAACTACTCGGTCCTCAAACCCTATGGCGTCTGGGTGGTGATCAGCCCCTTTAATTTCCCGGCCGCACTCACCGGCGGACCCTCCGGGGCAGCCCTGGCAGCAGGAAACACCCTCGTCATCAAGCCCGCCTCCGACACCACCTGGACGACAGCCCTCCTCGTAGACTGTATGCGCCAGGCGGGACTTCCGGATGGTGTGGTGAACTTTGTCTCCGGCCCCGGCTCGACCGTCGGTAACGCCCTTGTGGAGAGTAATGAGGTAGATGGGCTGACCTTCACAGGCTCCTTTGATGTTGGTATGGGCATCTATCGCACCTTTGCTGAGGGTGATTACGTCCGCCCCACCATCCTCGAGCTGGGAGGAAAAAACCCGGCGATCGTCTCAAAGCACGCCGATATCGAAGACGCAGCGGTCGGTATCGTTCGCTCCGCCTTCGGGCTGCAGGGGCAGAAATGCTCGGCCTGCTCACGGGTTTATGCGGAGTCTGAAGTCTATGATCAGCTCGTTGACCGGGTGGTCGAACTGACAGAGAAACTTGAGATCGGCGATCCGGCCGAACGCGAAACCTATATGGGCCCCGTCGTTACCAAGAGCGCTTACCGGGAATTCCAGGAATTCTGCAGTGAGCTCAAGGAAGCCGGGAAGATTCTGACCGGCGGCGAGGTCATAACAGAAGGCGATTTCGCCAAAGGTTATTTCTGCCAGCCAACGGTTGTGGTTGATGTGCCCCTTGACCATCGCCTGTGGAAACACGAAATGTTCCTGCCGATCACCATGATCCAACCGGTGAAGGATCTTGACGAAGCCATGGAACTTGCCAACAGCGGCAAGTATGGGCTGACGGCCGGTTTTTACGGCTCCGAGGAAGAGGTTGGCTGGTTCTTCGACAATATCGAAGCCGGTGTGGTCTATGCTAACCGACCACAGGGCGCGACCACAGGTGCCTGGCCAGGCTTCCAACCCTTCGGTGGCTGGAAGGGCTCAGGCGCCAGCGGAAAGAATGCTGGCGGCCCCTACTACCTGCCCCTTTACTTACATGAACAGAGCCAGACCCAAATCCGCAGGGCCTAACCTGACAGTGCAGGAAAAATAATCAATAACCGGATGGCATTCCACCAGCCATCCGGTTTTGGAATTCAGTCATGATCCGTCAAGTGCTTTCACGCATCGGTTGCTTAATCTGGTCGTTCGGTGGGATTGTGCTCGTCGTGGGTATCGCAGCGGAACAGTCCGGACAACCGGGTCTGGAAATCTTATTGGTCGGTCTGGTTGTGGCCGTTGTTGGGTTTTTGATCTGGAATGGGATGCGGCCTAAACGCCAACGAAACACCCGCTTTTCGTTGTTCAGAAAACGAAATCAAGAAAACGAAGTGAATGAAAACAGACAAAATAATTGGGAGGATCGCTACTTCGATGACTAAATTATGCGCCTTACACGAGGCTGTAACCCGGTTTATCAGCGATGGAAATCTGATATACGCCAGCGGTTTTACCCACCTGATCCCGTTTGCTGCCGGACATGAAATCATCCGCCAGGGGTTTAAAGACCTGGTGCTGGCCAGGGCAACGCCAGACCTGATCTACGACCAGATGGTGGCAGCCGGTTGCGCTCGAAAGATCATTTTCTCGTACATGGGGAACCCCGGGGTGGGGTCACTGCGACGCATGCGTGCTGCCATTGAAGGCGGCAAGTTGGATTGGGAGGAGTATTCTCATTTCAGTATGATCAGCCGCCTCCAGGCCGGCGCCAGCGGGCTGCCCTTCATGCCCATGAATCCGACTGGAGCCCAGGACCTGGCTGAGCAAAATCCCAATTACCGCCAGCTGCAAGATCCCTATACCGGGGCAGATGTGGTGGTTGTCCCACCGCTGATACCAGACGTGGCTATTGTTCATGTCCAGCGAGCTGACGTGAATGGAAATGCCCATGTTTGGGGCATCCTGGGTGAACAACGGCTGGCTGCTTTTGCCAGTCAGCACGTCATCCTGACAGCAGAGGAAATTGTTGATGAGGCTGTGATCCGTTCTGACCCAAACCGCACCCTGATCCCGGGTATGGTGGTTGACGCGGTCTGCCATGTCCCGTTTTGTGCGCACCCCTCTTATACCCAGGGCTATCATGACCGTGATAACGAATTTTATCTCGCCTGGGATGAAATCAGCAAAACCGAAGAAAGCGTCCAGGATTACCTGGATGAATGGGTCTACGGTATTTCTGACAGGGCTGCCTACTGGGAAAAACTTGGCCCCAAGGTTCATCAACGGTTGCAAGCCGGGGAGCGACTTTCTGAACCGGTCAACTACGGCGATTATTGAGGATAAAATTTCAATGGAAGCGATTAACTATAACCAGCAAGAATTGATGGTCGTCAATGCGGCTCGCCTGCTGAAAGACCATGATACGGTCTTCGTGGGCGTTGGCATCCCAAACCTGGCCTGCAACCTGGCCATGCGAACCCATGCCCCGAATCTGCAGATGATCTATGAGGCAGGGGTAATTGGTGCACAACCCTCCCGGCTGCCCCTCTCCATTGGAGACCCTTCCCTGGTTACCGGTTCAACATCGGTTTGCAGCATGTATGATATTTTCACACTTTACCTGCAACGCGGCAATGTGGATGTCGGCTTCCTGGGCGGTGCGCAGATTGACCAGTTTGGCAATATCAACGCCACGGTAATTGGCGATTACCAGAACCCTAAAGTGCGGCTGCCTGGCTCCGGTGGTTCAATGGAAATTGCAGCCTGGGCCAATCGTTGCTACATCATCACCCCCCACCAAAAGAGACGCTTCCCCGCCAGGGTTGACTTCCATACCTCAATTGGTTTCCTTACGGGCGGAAACGCCCGCACCAGCACGGGTGTGCGCGGGGGTGGTCCCCAGGCGGTGGTCACCAATTTAGGAATCTTGAAACCAGATGAAAATGGGGAACTGGTCCTGGCAGCGATTCATCCTGGTGTAAATTTTGAGGATGCACAGGCAAATACAGGCTGGGCACTCAAAAAATCTGCAGATTGCCAGCCAACATCACCGCCTGATCGCGAAGAACTACGGATTCTGCGTGAAGAGCTTGACCCGGGCCGGATATATATCTGAGTGAGTAACTACTCAGCATGCAAGGGAATATGGGGGCCCTACCATCAGAAGCAGAACTGCCTGAGCAGCTACCTGAGAGATATCATTGGGGTAATATTAATTAATTCTAATTGAAAGGCCCTATGAAAAATAATATCCATATCCTGGTCACCTTTGATATATCCCATGAGGATGAACAAAAGATCCTTGAGACATCAGATCGGATTAAACTAACAATCTTACCGGTAAAAACACCCCAGGAGATTCCCGGTTCTCGCTGGGAAGATGTAAATATCCTTTACACCTGGGATGTTTTACCTGATCCTGAAAAGGTTCCTAACCTGCAATGGATCCAGTTTAAAAGCGCCGGTATTGATCGGTTCCTCAACCATCCCCTGATCAGGGATTCCAAAGTGGTCGCCACCTCGATGAGCGGGGTGATCACCAGCCAGATGGCAGAATATGTTGTGATGGCCATACTGGCTTTCGGACAGAAGCTCCCCATTC
>SKPR01000234.1 GCA_007119455.1 Candidatus Brevefilum sp.
CCCAAGAATCCTGGGTGGACTTTAAAGAGCTTGATGTGAGGGTTGTAGAGCATTATGAAACCTTCAGGTTAGGGCCAGATTATCGTCCAGCACCACCTGGAGAGGGTTATGAAATCAATGCCTGGTTTATTGATGATTGGCGTCCGCTGTCCAACGTAGAAATCGATCAAGCCTTAAAAATTTTTCAGTGGCAACGGGATGAATTATTGGCCGGGTTGTCCACCCTTGATCAGGAGGTCCTTGAAAAACAATTTCCCGAACAGCGCTGGAACATCATCGGTATTACCAAACACATCGCAAATGCTGAACTCTGGTACCTGCGACGCCTCGATTTGACCTCTCTGGTTTTCAAAGAACTATCTCCTCATTATGAGGAACGGTTAAACCAGACAGGTGATCTCATTAAGGAAATCTTCCCAAGCTTTGCTGATCAGGTCAATGTGGTAGGCATTGAAGGTGAAATTTGGTCCTGCCGTAAAATCATACGTCGGACTCTCTGGCATCAAAGAGATCATATCGATCATATTAAATATTTGGCTTTATACAGGTCAAAAGATGATCCAACAGGTCAGTGAATCACAAAGCAGGCGCCTCACCAAACGCCTGCTTTGCTTCGTTAACCTCACCTTTATTCTTGGTTGGGTTATTTTCACAACCCTCGGGTTCAGGTCAAACTTGAAAGGAGAGAAATCAAATTCCCGAAACCATAATTAGAATATCATATCGCTATTAAAGAAAATAGAAGGTTTTGTTATCAGTTTGTTAAGCGAAAACCTTGAATCAATCGCTTTTAATGATGGGATTTTTGGCAATTCCATTGAGGTGTGCTATTATTTTACAATGCGGGAAGGCAGATAAAATGAAAAAGAAACCTGTTCTGGTCCTATACATCCTCCTCAACATTATTATTTCGGCCGCAACCACTTTAACGGTGTTATGGCTTTGGGAACGTGCCAACCCCCCACCTGTGTTGTCGGATGTCCTCAGCATGGAAAGTTCGCAGGCGGAATCCTTTGAGAGCCCAAATGAAGCTATACCCAATAATCAGCAGGACCAGGGCGCAACTTTTCGTAATGAAAACATACAGGTTGATATAAGGGCTGTGGTCGGGGTGGGGAATCTTGAGATTGAATACGTTGAACTCATCAACAGGGGTCCTGATACCGCTTATCTGGAAGGCTGGCAATTGATCGGTGAACGCGGCCAACAATTCATCTTCCCTGCCCAAATCGTCAATAGCAGCGGCGTTATTAAGGTCTCTTCAAGAACAGGCACCAACACGGTGATAGAATTATTCTGGCAGTCTGAAACGCCCATCTGGCAGGCTGGCGAAACGGTCCGTCTTCTCGATGCAGATGGTGAAACCATCACGACATACTCAATACCCTGAAAATTAGATGAAAACATTATGACAAAAGCGCTTTACCGAAAATGGCGTCCGCAGGATTGGGATGAAGTAACTTCCCAGGAACATGTCATTCAAACACTCAGAAACGCAGTGGTGAACGAACGCGTTGCTCACGCTTATCTTTTCGCTGGCCCGCGTGGAACAGGGAAGACAACCAGTGCCCGCTTGCTGGCAAAAGCCCTGAATTGCATAGAACCGGATCTCGCGCATCGCCCTTGCAATACCTGTGAATACTGCCTGGCTTTAAATGCTGGACGTTTTATGGACCTGATCGAAATTGATGCTGCATCCAATACCAGCGTGGACGATGTCAGGGATTTACGGGAAAAGATAAATTTCTCACCATCTCAGGGAAGATACAAAGTCTATATTATTGACGAAGTCCACATGCTTTCAACAGCTGCGTTTAATGCCCTGTTGAAAACCCTTGAAGAACCACCACCGCATGCCATTTTCATCCTGGCCACGACAGAAATTCATAAAATCCCTGCCACCGTTCTTTCCCGGTGCCAGCGTCATGAATTCCGTCGCATTCCTGTCAAGGCGATTATTGAACACCTTAAACTAAAAAGTGAAGAAGAGGACATTGTCGTTGACGAAGTGGTTTTTTCTGAAATTGCCCGGCAGGCCACAGGCAGTTTGCGGGATGCCATCTCCTTATTAGATCAACTCACATCAACTACCGACCACATCACACTGAAAATGGCTCAAAATATCCTGGGTACAGCGACCAGCCTGCGTGTACTTGAAATCATCAGCGCCCTGGCCAAGCAGGATGTTGCCGATGGTCTGACTCAGATTGATCAGGCTCTGGATAGTGGTTCGGACCCCAGGCAATTGGCCCGTCAGATCGTTACCTATTTGCGGAATATTCTTCTTTATAAAATGGGTAATGCCGATCAGGTTGAAGTTTCAGAAGAGGTTAGGGGTCAATTAGATGAGCATGCCAGCCAGTTTTCAATGCCTGCCCTGCTACGCGCTATTGAAGCATTCAACCAGGCTACCATGCAGGAACAGGCCAGCTGGCACCCCGGCCTGGGTCTGGAACTCGCCTTTACAACCTTTCTGGACACATCCAACCCAATTAATGATGACAGGCCAGGACCCGCTGAAAAAAAACACCTTCCAGAGATAAAGATTGAATCAGCAAGAGAAACTTCAACACCAACCATGAAGTCCAAAAAGAAAGAACCATCTGAAAAAAAACTGCAATCCAAACCAACCCAAGAGCAGAAACCTGATCCGACAACCGGGATAAATCAAAGACAGGAGCCTGAACAGCCTGAAACGCAACAGGATACCAGACATAAGTCTGGAGATGAGCTCACGATCAGTGAGATCCAAAAATCCTGGACTACTATCAAATCCCAGGTTGGAAATCATAATCCCCGTACAGAAGCATTGCTGAATTCGGCTAAATTGACCGGACTGAAAGCGGATACCCTGATTCTGGGTTTCTCATCCGAGATTCTGAAGGATATGATGGATAAAACAGGAAATATCAATCTGACAAAGGATATTCTGGAAGAAGTCTTAAACCGATCGCTGTCAATCAAGTGTATTGTCACCACGCAGGGTGATAACACCATCCCTGATGATTTAAATATTGATAAGGATGGAATGGTCGGAACGGCAACCCGTGATCTGGGTGGTAAAATCAACAGTGCAAAAGTTGATGAATAACAAGGATGAATAACTGAGAGGAAAAACAATGGCAAAAGGATACAATCGATCACCTGGCGGAAAAAGACGAGTACGAGTTTACCTACCTCGATCGAGAGGCACACGACGAACACGAGACGGTCGTTGCCGACGTCGTCGACCGGGAGGCGATCCAACCCGCG
>SKPR01000156.1 GCA_007119455.1 Candidatus Brevefilum sp.
AAGTTTTGAGTGTACTTCAGGTTTTTATTCATAGTCCGTGAGGTCAGCGGTTCAAATCCGCTCGCCCCGACTGAAAAACTCTCCTCAATATAGGAGAGTTTTTTTGTTACAAGTCCTGCTGCTGGATATGAGCTGTTTGTTTCAACAAAGGAGTAGAATACGACATTTCATTAGAAATGTGAAACATAATGAGGTTTTTATGACCTCATACTAGCTTTTCTTTTTCATCTCCAGGTAGGCCATGGCTTCAGCTTTTCTGAACACCGGAAATAACCTTTCTCCTTTTTTGGCTGTCGCTGCGCCTACATAGAATTCTACAGCCGGTTCCACTTTGTCAGCATTAATTTCCTTTAAATTCCCCTGAACCCTTTTGATAATTTCATCAAGCGACCCCGCATCCACACTTGGGAATAAGATGGCAAATTCATCTTCACCGATCCGGGCAAGAATGTCATCACCGCGAAGCGCATAAAAAAGCTGGCGAGCCACTCGTTTGATTAATTGGTCTTCACCTGCATGATCTTCTGAGTTATTGAACATCTTTGACATCCCCAGGATGATGACAACGATACCGATTGGGAATTGCCTTCCCCGTTCCAAACGCTTTATTTCTGCTTCAAAGAAAGTGCGATTAAAAATTCCGGTAAGGACATCGTGGGTGGTCGTGTATCGCATTTTTTCTTCAGCTTCTATGCGCTCTGTGATGTCGTATAACACACCATAGCTGCCCAAAAGTATGTCTTTCTTCATGAAGGGCCGCGACTTGACCTCAATATGCCTGGTCTCTTTAGCATGCCTGATAATTTCCGTCTTTATCAATGTGGAATCTGTACCAGAAATCATCAATTTCCGGAACGCTTCCATAAAGGATGCCCCCTTATCCGGAGAGATAAATTCAATAAAATTTCTGCCAATGACCTTTGTGTAATGCCCAAATCCGAAAATGTCCGCCAGGGCCAGATTGGCATAGACGAAGGTGCCTTTCGGATCGCAGACAAAAATGCCGGTGTTGATTTTATCAACGAGAATGCGGAAATCAATATCGTTTAGTTCAATCATAGCCATTTTTGGTTACCCTTGATTAATGGATAATCTGTTCATTACATGTGTGTTTGATTATTATAGCATGGTTGTATGTTCAAGTTCGGATACGATTTCCAACAGGTTTGATGATTAAGTTCTTGTGCTTACAAGTCTTTGCTTTTTTAATTTATCAGGCCAAATCTCATTATGCATTAAAATGCCCTTTCCTTCATCCGGGGTAAAGGGAATGAGAAATCAAATTGTACAGAGCTTTGGATCACACAACGCTATTGCCAATAACCTCCCTGAAATAGGCCTTCAGCTTTGGCAGATCCAGATCAAGGGCGACCTGGCACAAGGCCGGCCGCTCGGCCTTTTTTACATATACCTCGTTGGTGGCCACATAGGTATGCCCGCGCGTGTAGGTACCATGGCATTCACAGTCCACATAAAAGCTTTGGGTTCGGACAATATCAGGATGGGCCACAGCAGCAACGGCCAGTCCATCATGCATCAGAAGGTCCTCACCGCCTTTTTGGTGCCGTACCAGCATGAAGTCGAGCAGGTCTGCCACCAGGATTCCAGCTTTGCTTTCCAGGCTTCTGAAATAGTCCGCTTCTGACTGATCCAACACAGCCCGGGTGGTCACATCCAACCCGATCATCCGGCAGGGAATGCCGCTATTGAGCACGATGCTGAGGGCTTCCGGGTCAACCCAGGCGTTGAATTCGGCATTCGGGGTAACATTGCCACCGATCATCGCCCCACCCATGAAAACGATCTCTTTGACAAGGCCTTGCAGTTCCGGATAGGCCAGGATAGCCTGGGCGATATTGGTGATCGGCCCGGTCGGAACCAGGATGAGTTCACCCGCCAGAGCCCGTGCTGCCTCGATGATGGTCTCAACGGCGTTTTTCTCATAAAAAGGAGCGTCTGTATCCGGCAGGGTCACCGTCCCCATGCCGGTGTGGCCGTGGGTGCCCGTGGCAGAGCGGAAACGACCGCCCATGATCGGTTGCGCAGCACCGACCGCAACCGGAATCTCAAACCCCAGATAGCGCACCAGGTTGAGGGTGTTGCGGCTGGTGTATTTAAGTGGGACGTTCCCCGTTACCGTCGTGACAGCACGCAGGTCAAAATTTGGGGTGTAGAGGGCAGCGACCAGGGCGATGGCGTCATCGGTCCCGGTATCGCAATCCATGATAATGGGGATTTTTTGCATGTGGTTTTCTCCTGTAAGACGATGGTAATGTTTGTGTATTTATTTTCCAACACAAAAAAAATGGTTGAGGTGCTCATTAATTCACCCTATTATAATGGTTAGTTGAGGTATGCATGACTTTTTCCCTGGCTTTAGATGATGCGAAGGATCAGAAAATGAAAAAATACCCCCAACCCATCCCGGAAGGTTACGCCACGCTGACCCTGAATTACCTGGTGGACGATGTTCCCCGGTTCATTGCATTTATTACCCAGGCCTTTGACGCCAGAGAAAGTCATCGTGTTCTGACCCCGGGAGGGCAGTATGTCCATGCTGAGTTTATGATCGGTGACACACTGGTCATGCTCAGCGGTGCGGATGACACTGAGTTACCGATCTGTAACTCGGTTTACATGTACGTCCCGGATGTTGATCTGACCTTCCAGCAGGCATTATCTGCGGGGGCCAGGATGGTGTGGGATGTGGAAGATACGTTTTATGGTGATCGGGTCGGACGTGTGGTTGACCCCTTCGGGAATATTTGGACAATCGCCACCCACACCGGGGATGTGCCCGCACAGGACTTCCAAAGGGGGCTTGAAGCTCTGGATTAATTTACAAACGCGTGGAAAGACGCCCAGACCAACCTGATTCAGCTTTCTTAATCTAAAAGGCAGCTTGTAGAAGAAACGCAGCAGAAATGCCCCTCTTGTAGATGCTGATCTTATTAAAGTTTATTAACAATTTCCTCAAAACACTTTTATAATCAATAATGTAACGGCTCAGGCAGTTCTGCTGCTGAGGGCTTGGGCCCCAGAATCCCTGGTATGCTGAGTAGTTACTCAATGATGATGTCCAAAATTGCCTCGATCCCTGAAATTCGCTCTGCTATTACCGATGAGATCTTCTATGCGCTCGGTCTGCGACGACGTGGAGTTCTGCGGCGTGGATTGGGGTGGATTTTTACGCTACCGGCCACTATTTTTGCGCGTTTCATGGCCATGGTGGA